>NZ_JBNJOH010000005.1:0-157260 GCF_050113735.1 Vibrio sp. TRT 2004
ATGGGTAGAACTACAGGCAAAGCCTCACTGAATGATAACCACCTACTGAAGTAGGTGGTTTAGGGCTGAAAACAAAAAAGGAGGCATACACCTCCTTTATCGTTATCTTTGGTACGCTTTAAACTGGTTCGTCAATGGGTCATAGTTGTAACCTAGCATATCCAGTTTACCTATCACCGCTTCGACATCCATTTCATACATGCTGACTAACTCTTCAAAAGAGTCACATTCCAAGCGCAGCTTTTCGTTGACAATACCTAGTAGAATTATGCTGTCAAAGCTGCCGGCATTACTAAGATCCATCACCCTCTCCTTTTGCACACTCGCCTTCTAAGCCTAGACCTAAACGGAGGAAATTGAAGTGATTCAGCTCTAATCTTTGTAGAAGCAGGCTAACAAACTTACAGCATTAACAGTGCTTGGTTTGAGGTCGCTGAAAGGAGTAAAAATGCCAGTGCCATCGCCAGTTGCAGTTTATTTATCTCTTTTGAGGTCAACATGTGCCAACACCAAATGACCACCGCGGTAATAAGTAGTGCCAAACCAACCAGTAACGGCTGAGTAATGTTGGTTAATGCCTCAGCAGACAAACCAGAAGCTTTGAGCAGTATGGCTAAACTCATCAGCATTGCCGCAACAACACCTGTCACAGGCAATATTCTATGAAACGCCTGTAAGCGAGTACGAGCAATGGTCAGCAGCAGATGAGCCAAGATTGCCCCTAAAAGGAAAACTTGGATCAGAACACTCAGGCTGGCAGCGAGAGAACTTTGCGTCGTCACTTCTATACCGACATAGGCTAACGCCAAGCCATTGGCAAGGTACATCACCCAAAGCGGACCTTGATCGCGGGTTTTCTTGGTTTGAACTTGGGTATAAAAGTAAGCAATTGCGAACACAACCATCATGGCTTCAATACGCAATGAAGAGACCGCAAGCCAAAGAATCGCCAAGGTTGGAAGCATTTTATGAATACGACCTCTTTGACCTGGACAGATATCGCCTTTAACTAAGATCAGAGTGAGAATAAGCTGCGCCCCTAACAACATAGGCGCGAAAACGGCAAGAAGTTGCTGAACCATAGTGAAATTAAATTAAGTGAGTATTTGGATGCGGATAATAGCAGACTGAACAATTTTAGCCATTGGCGAAGTGTTTTAAAATGTCTTGATTGGTGACAATGCCCAAATACTCTCCCGAATCATTCACCACCAGCCAAGGGGGTTTTATGCCCGATTTGATGATGTTAGAAATCTCGCTAAGTGGTGTATGATGTCGAATAGTATGGAGGTTGGTTCGCATCACTCGGTTGAGTGTTTTTTTGCAAATCGACAAATCTTTACTGGTTTCAAGTTTTGTCCCTAATGTCGGTGACAAATGGTAATTGAGCTCTTCTCGTCCAACGACCCCAACGCACATTTTCCGATTTAGAATAGGAATGAAATCGATTCGGTATTGATCAGAGTTCAACAGTGCTCTCGCCCTTTCGATATTGTCATTGGGAGCAAGACTCGGAATGTGAATCTGAGTGATACTCAATATCCCAGACTGCCTTGCGTGCTCTGAGCCTGATAGGAACGATTCCAGTTTATCGTAATAACCCCATGCATTTTCTAATTGCTCTAAAGGCAATGGTTTAGAGAAAAAGTACCCCTGGATATAGTCCACGCCTAAACCGCACACCACTTTCAGCTCATCAAGCGTCTCAACGCCCTCCGCTACCACTTTTACATTCAGCGTATGTGCCAGTTGGGTGATCATTTTTACAATAAAGAATTTGTGTGTCCCATGTTTAAGGTCCTTAACAAACTCACGGTCAATCTTGAGAATATCGAAGTTGCAATCACTGAGGTAAGCAAAAGAACTGTAACCGGTACCGAAGTCATCGATCGCAACACTCACCCCTCTCTGACGTATATTTCTAATTAACGATGACTGTCGAGATTCACTATCGAAATAAGCACTTTCCGTTAATTCTATGGTGACCGTCTCTGGTCGATTCGCATATTGATGAATGAGAGAATCAGCACTGCGTAGTACTTCATCCACTGCTAGCTTAGTGTTTAACGAACGATTAATGGTTACACCTAGCTGGTGACCAAAACGTTCCTGAATAATATTCAAATCATGCAGTGCTTTCTTACCTACGCACCAATCTAGATCCGAAACCAAATCAAGGTCTTCCGCTATCATCACCATTTCTTGCGTATTGAGAATCTTACCGTTGTTCGCTTTAAAACGACTAAGCGCCTCAAACTTCACAATATCCCAATTTTTTACATCTATGATTGGCTGATAATAGACTTCTATATTTTGCGTACGAATCAGTTTCTCGGCCCACTCTTCCAGTTCTTTGCGGCGTAAAACCTCTTTGTGTAAAGCTCCATGATAGAAGGTAATCTGTCCGCGCTGCTCTGAGGTTTGGTCCAACATCGCCTGTACTGCATGAGAGACCAGCAACTTGGGGTTATGGGTATCGTGGCCCAATACGGAAACCCCGACACTACCGTTAATGATAGCACTGTGTATGGTTTTCCCTGCCGACTGATTGAGAGAGGCAAAGAAGCGGCGTATGGCCTGATGAATCAACCGTATCTGAGCTGGCCCCGTGACCTTGTCACACTCTAAGCAAGCGACGAAATGGTTACTACCTAAATAGCCAACAAACTTAGCAACCTTATTGTTGGTGAGATGTTCAGACAACATCGACTTGAGTTCAAAATCATCAACCGGTCCAAAACTTGGGCGAAAGGCGATCACCATATGGATATTGGGTTCAGCACTTTCCATCCATTGCTGGGTAATGGCGCGAACAAACTGCTTTTCAGTTGGCAATTGAGTGAGCAACTCAACGCCACCTAGTTCAACGTCGGCAATCCGGTAAAGATTGTTGGAAAGGTCAAGGTATACGCCAAGATAGAATATTCCCTCGACAAGGATAATTTTCTGTAAAGTTAAGTCTTGAGGGTAGGTTTTACCATGAGATGATTGAATAAGAACGACACCAGACCAACTGCCCTCCTTGTCAACTTGCTGCCATATCTTCTGATAAAAGCTACCGCTGTGCTTGTCCGAATTTAGCAGATCCATTGGTCGACCAACCAATTGTTGGTTACTGTAACTGGCATGTTCTAGGAAGTAATCATTGCACACCACGATGTTGCGCTGTTCGTCTGCCAAAACGACACCGTGATGAGGGTTATTAAACAGTTGTTCAAATAGAGCACTTAACGTTGATGTCGTCGCATGAACAAACAGTAACGGAGTCAGGGTTCCAGTTACAAGCCTGTGGCTTTCACCACGAAAACTTAACTCCGCATAGCAACACTGGTCATCACTAAGTTGTAAACAACAACAAAAACGATGTTTGCTCTGGTATTTACATGCCTGAGCCAATAGCGCTAACAGCTCCGTTTGATCGTGATAGCTCATGCACGGCAGTAGTACGTTGCCCGTTAAAGTAGGAAGGTCTGAATTCAGCAGTTGGCGACACAAATCTTCATCAATTTGCAGTTGATGATGCTCAGTATCCCACTGCCATTCTAGTTGCGTACTCGTTGTCTGCTCGTTTGCCTTAAAATCACGTACGGAGCCTAACTCCCTGTACATAGACTCATCCTATCGTTGAGCAATCCCTAATATTAAAGTTAGAACAAACTCAACTAAGTGACAGATTTATTATTAGCAAGGCAACTAAGCGCGGCTAGCGGGCCAACTAAACCTTTAAAATGACCATACTCATCAACTAAACACCAAGGGAACGGCCTGTTTTGTTTGACGAGACTCGCTACCTTAGATTGTGGGGTATGCCAATCAATTTCGCTGATAACGGGCAACATAATTCGGTTAGCAGGTTTGTTCCAGTATGCATGCTCCTTAGTAGACTCATGGTCGGTACCCATGTTTGATGTCAAATGCAGATTCATGCTTGGCCGGTCGATATACCCGACACAAATCTTGTCTTCTATGATAGGCAAGTAGTCCACTTCTGTATCAGAAAAGTATTGGTAAATCAGCGACAGTGGCTCGCCAGGATCTATATGCTGTGAAGAATAAGCAAGATGGCTTATTGAGCTAGGAGAGGCTTGAACCTCACTCTCATCTTGTTGAAATAAGTGATTGATAGAAGTCAGCTCAGCTAAGGGTAACGGTTTTGAGAAGTAATAACCCTGAACAAATTCGACACCAAGATCATACAGCACATCTAACTCTTGTTGGGTTTCTACACCCTCTGCTATCACTTTTAAGTTAAGGCGTTTCGCGAGCTGAATTAAAGCGACAACAATTTCGTATTGCCGTGTTTGTAACGACAGGTGTTGGATAAATTCACGATCAATTTTGAGAATATCAAAGTAACTCTCTTTTAAATATTTGAATGACGCACAGCCGGTACCAAAATCATCCACAGCGATTTGTACACCCGCGTCACGCAGCAAACCCAGTAAATGTTTATTGTGGCTGTTACTTTGAAAAAAAGCGCTTTCCGTAAATTCGAGCGTCAGCAATTCAGGAGCCATCTTCTGTTTATCTAGAATATGCGCCGCTCGTTGCAAGATATCACTCAGGTCTGTGGTACTTCTCAGTGAACGATTGACTGAGATCGCCACATGCTCCCCAAATTTTTTCTGTAATTGTGGGAATTGCTCAAGGGCTGACAGCAAGACCAGATCATCAAGTTCAACAACCTTGTCTAACTCTTCAACCACTTCGACCAACTCTTGCGTTGACGCTGCAAACTCGTCGCTGTGTGGAAAACGACACAAGGCTTCAAACTTGTCGATTCGACGACGCTGAATATCAACAATCGGTTGGAAATAGACATCCACTTTCCCTTGCTCAAGACTATGTAAAACATGGTGCTCAAGCAGTTTCTTACGCTCCACCTGACGATGGATTTCTCGATCATAGAAGTTTATTCGTCGCGTTTGACCAGAATGAAGTTCTAATAAAGCTTGGTAGGCATGAGATACCAACTGGTTCGGCTGAGTTGCATCTACATTCCACACTGACACCCCAGTTACCCCTGCTTTCAGCGCCAATGCGACCGACGCTTGGGCGTGCTTAAAACTTTGAAACAGTTGGGTAATTGACCGTCCGATGTCACTTGCAACCTGCTGGGACAACTGCACATCAACGGCTAAGCACACGACGAAGCAATCACTGCCTAAATAACCACTCTCGAGAACATGGCTATTGTCTTTGAGGTAGCTAGCGAACTGGCGCTTCGTTTCCTGCGCAGAGTTTTGTTTAAACTTCGGCTGAATCGCTAACACCACTACGCCTCTTCGTGGGTCAGTATCAGAGCAATACTCTTTTAAACGGTTGAGAAAGACCTCCTTGCTGGGAAGTTGGGTGAGCAGATCAACCCCACCCGACTCTAAATCTTCAAGCCGCTCTAGTTCACTGGAAACATCAGAGGAGAAACCAACGTAATAGACCTGACCATCAGCAAAATGAATCTTTTGAAGCGTCAGTTCGTGGGGAAAAACTTCACCGTTAGCATGACGCGACAAAATGATGCCTTTCCAGAATCCTTGCTCATGAACTCGTGTCCACATCTCTTGATAATATGCTTCGCTGTGTTCTCCCGCATTGAAGATCCGCGTGCGTAGCCCGACCAACTCATTGCGCAGGTACCCCGTCAAGGTTTCAAAGTAGTGATTGCAGGCAAGGATTCTGGTGTCGCTATCGGTGACGAGGATTCCATGATGAGAATTTTCAAATAAAGCATAAAACAGATCAGCGACTTCATGTTCGGTTGGAAAAATGAGGCAAGGCGACAAGGTTCCCCTCAACTCATGATCGCTAACTCTGTCAATAGCGATTTCGACATAGGCAAACAGATGAGGTTCAGTGAATAAACAGCAATGGGCGTAGGTGCGCTCTTGACTGTTGATGGCCGTTTGAAACGCCTGTTTGACAATAACCTGCTGTGGCTTAGGTAAAAGCCGAAATAGCGTTCGGGCGGTCAAATTACTCCTGCTATCTCCCACTAGTAGCGCTTTTACCTGACTGTCACACTCAAAAACTTGTGTTTTCAAGTTTAGATACCAATCGTAAATCGCGTATTTTGAAGACGCAGCTAGATCATTGATTAAGAGACCATTTGTATCGGAGTCATTCACTAGTATAACCACCTACTTTCATAATAGCGTTAACGTCTAATATAGCTGGAGTTGTATAAACAATACGTTAATGAGATAACACTTTAGTCAATCAGTTCCCGATCAAGAAAATCCTCGTCCGCGGTAGCTAAATAGACTTAGTTATAATGAGGTAGATAGTCGCCCTTCAAGTCGCTATAATTCGCGCTCCTTGGCACTGAGAGCAAAATATGTACAGCAATATCACTCCTATTCACGAGCACAAAAAATATTGGGCAGAATGCTTTGGCACTGCGCCATTTCTGCCGACCAATCGTAAGGAAATGGATGCCCTAGGATGGGACAGCTGTGACATTATCATCGTAACGGGTGATGCGTACGTCGACCACCCAAGCTTTGGTATGGCGATTATTGGCCGTCTTCTTGAAGCCCAAGGGTTTCGAGTCGGTATTATCGCTCAACCAGAGTGGCACAATAAAGATGCCTTCACTGCTCTTGGTAAACCAAATCTATTTTTTGGTATCACTGCTGGCAACATGGATTCGATGATCAACCGTTATACTGCTGATCGTAAGCTGCGCCATGATGACGCCTACACACCAAACAACGAAGGTGGCAAACGCCCAGACCGCGCGACACTCGTCTACTCGCAGCGCTGTCGTGAGGCCTACAAAGGGGTACCTATCGTACTGGGCGGAATCGAAGCCAGTCTGCGTCGCCTCGCGCATTATGATTACTGGTCTGACAAAGTACGCCGTTCTGTCCTATTTGACGCTAAAGCAGACATCCTGTTGTTTGGTAACGCAGAACGTGCTTTGGTCGAAGTCGCACATCGACTAGCGGATGGTGAAGAGATCACCAGCATGACCAACATTCGTGGTACTGCCGTCAGCCTTCCTGCAGAGCCAGAAGGTTACACAGTGATCGACTCTTCGCGTATCGAGAAGCCGCGCAAAGAAGCCTTTATTCCGCCTAACCCTTATGCGGTTGAGGAACAATGTGATACTAAGGCAAAGGCGCAAGAGTCTGAAGCCAAGCCGATTACGATCCGACCATCTCGTCACGATGCAGCTACGACAGCGGTACGTATCCCACCGTTCGAGAAACTCAACAATGACCGTATTCTTTACGCTCATGCCAGTCGAATCATGCACCTTGAAACCAACCCGTATTCGGGTCGTGCATTGATTCAACGCCATGGTGATCGCGAACTTTGGGTCAACCAGGCGCCAATTCCACTTACAACGGAAGAAATGGATTACGTGTTTGGGCTGCCTTACGCACGCGTTCCGCACCCAATGTACGGCAAAGCGAAGATTCCAGCCTACGATATGATTAAAACCTCGGTAAACATCATGCGAGGCTGTTTTGGCGGCTGTTCATTCTGTTCTATCACCGAACACGAAGGTCGAATTATTCAGAACCGTTCACAAGAATCGATTCTTAACGAGTTAGAGGAAATTCGCGACAAAGTTCCTGGATTTACTGGCACAATCTCCGACCTTGGCGGGCCAACGGCCAACATGTATCGCCTAGGTTGTAGTGATCCGAAAGCGGAAGCGAATTGTCGTCGCCCGTCATGTGTTTTCCCTGGTATCTGTAACAAACTGAATACCGACCATAAACACACGATTGATCTCTACCGTGCTGCCCGCAAAGTTCAAGGCATCAACAAGGTCATGATCGCGTCGGGCGTTCGTTATGATCTTGCGATTGAATCGCCTGAATATGTGCGTGAGCTGGTGACCCATCACGTCGGTGGTTATCTGAAAATCGCTCCAGAACACACCGAAAAAGGTCCGCTGGATTTGATGATGAAGCCAGGCATGGGAGCCTATGACCGTTTCAAAGAGATGTTTGAGAAATACAGTGCAGAAGCAGGTAAAAAACAATACCTTATCCCGTACTTTATTTCTGCACACCCTGGCACGGAAGACGAAGACATGCTGAATCTCGCGCTATGGCTGAAAAAGAACAACTTTGAATGTGATCAAGTACAAAACTTCTATCCATCGCCGATGTGTAATGCGACGTCTATGTACTACTCAGAGACCAACCCACTGAAACGCGTTAAATACAAAAAGCGTGAAGAGGTTCCTGTCGCTAAAGGTGAACGTCAACGTCGTCTCCACAAAGCATTGCTACGCTATCATGATCCAGCAAACTGGCCATTGATTCGTGAAGCACTCGTCAACATGGGTAAAAAGCACCTGATTGGTGACAAACCAGGTTGTCTGGTACCAGAGGAAGATATCGAGGCTAAAACCCCAGCTCAGCGCCGTAAGTCAGGTCGACACGGTTCACAACGTTTTGCCACTAAGCATACCAAGAGCCAACCTGGCTTTGAAAAACTGCAAGGCGAGCAACGTGGACAAGGCAAAGGCCAATCAGCGAATAATAAAGGTGGTTCCGCGCCAAAACGCAATGGTAAACCGGATAGCAAACCGAATAGCAACCGCGGCGGTAAGCCTGCGGCAAGTCACGCGGGTAAGCCACCAGCAGGACGTAAGCCAAAACGCCGCTAACAGCAGTTTCCAGATACAAAAAGGGCCTAACGTCGATTCGTTAGGCCCTTTATTTATTTTCGATTAAGCGTTTTCAGCTTCAAACTCTTGCATAAAGTCTACCAATGCCTGAACACCTTCTAATGGCATAGCATTGTAGATAGAAGCACGCATTCCACCCGCAACTCGGTGACCTTTGAGTGCCACCATTCCGCGCTCGGCTGCCTGCTGCAAAAACAGCCCGTCAAGCTCTGGCTTAGCTAGCTGGAAAGGAACATTCATACGCGAGCGGTTGTTCGGATGCACATTGTTAATGTAGAAATCTGAACCATCGATTTGATTGTAAAGCAGCGCCGCCTTCTCTTGGTTTACTTTTTCGACTTCAGCCACACCGCCCTGCTCTTTCAGCCATTTGAAAACCAAGCCAGACAAGTACCAAGCATAGGTTGGAGGCGTATTAAACATCGAATCTTTTTCCGCCAATACTTTGTAATTCATAAAGCTCGGAACGACGTTGCTCGCTAGCTCTAACAAGTCATCACGAACAATGGCAATACAGATACCAGCAGGGCCGATGTTTTTCTGTGCGCCTGCATAGATAACCCCATACTTAGAGACATCGATTTGGCGCGAAAGAATATTCGATGACATATCGGCAACAATTGGCTTGTCTGTTGTTGGTAAGTCACTGATTTCTATACCATCGATAGTTTCATTTGGACAGAAATGAACATATGCTGCATCAGGAGCGATTTGCCATTCAGAAGCAGGCAACACCGCCGTTTTACCGTCAATGTCTGTTTTCGCCACAAAAGTATCAACTTGGCAGTACTTTTGCGCTTCATCGATAGCGCTCTCAGCCCAGTAACCAGCATCAATGTAGGTCGCTTTGTTGGCTTCACCTAGCAAGTTCAGTGGTACGGCAGCAAACTGCGCTCGTGCTCCACCTTGGCAGAAAAGAACTTTGTAGTTGTTAGGAATGTTTAGCAAATCGCGGAGATCCTGTTCGGCCTCTTCCGCAACCTTGATGAACTCTTTACTACGGTGACTGATTTCCATCACCGACGTACCTAGGTCATTCCAATCGACAAATTCTTGTTGTGCTTTTTCCATCACCTCTTTAGGCAGTGCTGCGGGGCCTGCGCTAAAGTTGAAAACCTTGCTCATCTATACTTTCCTTGCATATGCTTCTATAAGAGATTGATCGATTAATACCATGTTTTTTGCTTGATAAAAAGCAAGAAAAGAGGTCTTAAGACCTCTTTTCTCTCTAAGCAATTAAATTTTGCAATTACGGCGTCATCAATGCGGGTAGAAGCAACGCCATTAGAGGAATTTGCTGCCCGTTAGCGAACACTAAATTACCTTCTTTCAGCTCCGCTTTAATCTGGTAGCCCTGGTCGGTTTCTTTAATCAGTTCCATCACCATCGCTTCATCAATGCCTTGCTGTATAAATGGGTATTGAGTAACTAAACCATTAGAAAAGAAGGTGTCTAGATCGCCAGTTAGCGCAGGCAAAATCATGGCTGGATTCTGTGTAACGTTGTCAGTCCCTTGAGGAACAGTTATCTGCCATTTAGACTCAAATTCACTCTCATCGCCTAACTTAACTGCCATTTTGTTCATTGCAAGGTAAAAACCTTTTGAGAATAAACTTTCCACATATGGTACCGCGGCATCAATGTCCTCATTGGTTGGCATTGGGTTGTTCTGATAGAGATTGACCAAATGCTCAAAAGCAACGCTATCTAAGCCGCCAAACGCTAGGTCAATTGACACGCTATCCACATCACCATCGACAGTCACTAGATCTCTTAAATCGACAACATGTTGGCTGCTGACCGTTTTTTCCACGTCGTCAAATGAGCTTGTGAAAGTATACTGACTGTCGCTAAGGCTAAATAGCGGCGACTGATCCACATCTAGGATGGACGCTGCTGCCACTTTTAGCGTCTGTTCGCCAATCCAAAAGCTGTTAATTTTCTTTCCTTCACCTTGACCCGATAATCCAGAAAGCAGCACTTTTTCACCGGAATTGAAGTCAACCTCTACCGACGGAACACTTAGCTGATAGGTTAAATCACCCAATACGCTGATATGCCCTTTCAGCGTTGACGCGGTCACAGAAACAATAGCCCCATCCGGACCTTCAGAAACCTGATTCCAGTTGGCCATTGATAAGACGTAATCGGTATTGCCGTTGAGTTGAGTGACTGTGTTTAAAGTCAATGGCAGTTCCGGCTGGTTATCTATGACCGATTCCGCTTTAAGATTAAATAAACCATGGCTTACATGACTCGTGAGCACAACCTCGGTTGGCAAACCATCGACGGCAAGCTGCTCAGCCAACGTTGGATCAAAAACCGTATAGCGGGTTTTTACCGTAGATGACAAGTAGCCTCTGTCATACTCTACGATTTCTGCTTTTATGGAATCACTATTAAGGTGAGCGACACCATCACTAATAACGGCTTGTCCAATCTGACCGACAGCAAGTGGCCAACATAATCCAAGTACAACAGCACCGCCTATGGCAGCAATTTTTTTAAGTTCCATGGTATAAATTTCTTAAACTTCGATTTCATCCAGTCTACACGAAAAAACATTGAGATAAATCAGAGTATTGGCTTTCTATTAAAAACATCAGAAATTCTCATACCTAGCTCTCAATACATTTTTTTCAACCTTGATACAGTTATCCCTGTGGATTTTCAAATTGTAGCTTACTCGTGAATCATTTTGCCGTACTGTGTTTAGATAACAACCCAATTAGTATCGAGCAGCTGAGGCGTGAACTCAGCCCTCTTTCTGCCAAATTCGACCTGCATACCGCCGACTCACTCGACGAGGCTCACGCAGCGCTTGAGTATTGCCTAGAGCAGAACCAAACCGTCGCACTTGTCATTGCTAGCCACCATGAAAATTTCAACGGTGCTGACTTTCTTATCCAGCTCGACAAAAACAGTCACACCCAACGAGCACGTAAAATCTTAATCAGTTGCGGACAGGATATACAGGCTATCTTGTCAGCGGTGAATGATGGTCGGTTAGACCACTGCTTAACCAAACCGTTGCAAGACAATCTCGTTCACCAAATCGCGCAGAAAGAACTGACGACCTTTATTCTACAAAACGATAAAGATAACTTACTCGCGTATAGTATGGTGCTCGATCAGCATCGACTGCTACGTGCCCACATCGAACAGAAGATGCGCAGCTATCGAGAAGGTTTTATTACCGATCATCATAGCCTTTCCGATCAACAATTAGCCCAACAGGTCACCACCGCACTGCTGGAATTCTTTGCCGATCAAGATGAAAGTCGGGCGATAAGAACCTATTCACCGGACCACTTACTGACCAAAGAAGGTGAAGAGAACCAGTTCCTATGGTTCATAACCAAAGGTCAAGTTGCCCTATATAAAAAAGATGAGATTGGCCGACAAAGAGAAGTGGTTAGACACTCACAAGGAAATATTGTCGGTGGTATGTCTTTTGTGACCGGAGAACCTTCATTCTCAACCGCAGTCACACTCTCACAGACTGAAGTTATTAAGTTAGATCGAGAAGTGTTTGGTAAGGTCATGCACTCCAATATGACGCTGTTACCTCTCTTTACTAACTTGCTGCTTCGCCACTTTAACCGCCGACTACAGCGCAGCATTAACACTAAATTAGAGTTACAAAAAACGCTTGAATCCTTAGAGCTTGCCCACCAGCAACTCATTGAACGTGAGAAGATGGCAATGTTGGGGCAACTCGTCGCAGGCGTCGCCCACGAACTCAACAATCCAGTTGCAGCAATACTGCGCGGCACCGACCTCTTAACCGAAAAGATGCAACATCTGGTCGACGTTCATTCGATTGATGACATCGGGCTCGAAGGTATCTCAGTCCTCAAACAAGGGCTGACTCAACGCCCGCGTTCAACCGCAACCGAACGAACCATTGTTCGCGATGTTGAAGCTTTAGTCAGCCACCGAAGAATCGCTAAAAAACTGGTCAAACTCGGTTTAGAGACACAAACCAATTGGCATGATCTGGCACAAAAGGATCCTGAGCGAGCCTTAGAGCAACTTGAAAAGTTAGAAGATTACTATCTGGCGGGTTCGACGCTGCGCTCCATTAATGTTTGTGCTGGAAGAATCGCAGACATGGTTAAAAGCCTCAAAGGGTACGCGCGACCAGACGACGAGCGCTTTCATCTCGCAGATATTCACGAAGGCATCGAAGACACACTGACCATTTTTGAGAACAAACTCAAATTTCATTCAGTTGAGCGTCATTATGCTGACATTCCGACCATTCAATGCCTACCGATTGCATTACAGCAAGTCTGGACCAACCTCATTTCCAATGCCATTGATGCTTTTCCCCAACAAGGAGTATTGAGGATTGAGACCCAAAATACCCACAACGCAGATCAAGACTGGGTTGTGGTGACATTTACCGATAACGGCTGTGGTATCCCCCACTCTGTTAAGACACAAATGTTCGATCTCAACTTTACCACCAAGAAAGAAGGCAATTTTGGCTTGGGTATTGGATTATCTGTCTGCCAACAAATTGTCCATCAGCACGGCGGTAGAATTGAGGTCGAGTCTGTTGAAAACCAATTTACGTCAATGTCAGTTTGGCTACCCTGTCGTCAACTGGCTATTTCGCCAAGGAGTCCCGAATGAACAAATACCTAATCTTATGTGTCGATGATGAACGAGAAGTATTGGACAGCGTCATTCAAGACTTAGACTGCTTCGAAGAGCACTTTATACTCGAACCGGCTGAGTCGGTAAAAGAGGCTAAGGATATCATCCATGAAGCACAGCAAGAAGACGTAAAACTGGCGCTGATCTTGTGTGACCACATCATGCCTGAGCAAACGGGCATCCAATTTCTTATCGAGTTGAATGATGACCCTCAAACCAAGGCCACGCGCAAGTTGCTCCTAACCGGACAAGCAGGTTTGGAAGACACCGTTGAAGCAATCAATCACTCCAGCCTAGATTTTTACATTGCTAAACCTTGGCGTGGTGATGAGCTACGCAAAGTGATTAAAGACCAGTTGACTACCTATATCATCGACAACGAATCTAACTTAATGCCTTGGGCGTCGGCTTTAGATACTGAAAGAGTATTTGAAGCTATGGCTAAAAATCGCCTCGAATTTGGTGAATAAATAATCATTTATGGCACACAGATTGCTTATAGGTATAAATAACGACAAAACAATGACATTTTTATAGTGACCATTGCTATGATGCATTATCATGTCGTAATTAATGTCATAGCGCTTGTGTCGCTAAAGACCAAGGAAATTAACAAGATATAGGTTTATCGTCCATATGCGTAAAACAATCTTAGCTGCAGCTTTAGTGCTTGCATCCGGTCAATCATTTGCTCAAACCGATCCAAATAGCCCTGCGGTCATGAGTAACTTCAGTTATGACTACTTAGAAGCTCGTATCGGTGCTAGTCCTGTAACTTTCGGTGCAGCAATGAGTAAGTCAATCCACCCTAACGCTCACATTTTAGGTCGAGTGGACTCTGAGTTCGAAGGTGACTACGATGCAGCAGCAGGCTTCGGTTTCCATGCTCCAATCAATAACTGGGCTGACTTTACTGGTGAAATGCTTCTTCGCCTTGTTGACACAGGTGATCAGGGCCGTAACGGTTACAGTCGCGGAACCAACACAGGCATGGAACTGAATTTAGGTATCCGCCAGTGGTTAGGTCCACAACTAGAAGTAGGTGGTAAAGGTGGCTATGTCTCAATTGATGATGACGACAAGTGGATTGGTTCAGCCTACGCGCGATTCCACTCTACAGAGCTATTCTCTCTAGGTGCTGAAGCGCGTATCAATGACTTCTACGGTGATCAACTAATGTTCACTACACGTTTTAAATTCTAATAGAGCGTAATTGTTAAAAAACCGAGGCACTGCCTCGGTTTTTTATGCAAATCCATTTGCTTTGAGCGAACACTTAAAGTGACGATTAATCTAGTGGCAGTTAGCCAATAGTTGACGCTTGCGTGGTTCCTGAATCAGTTTCCAATGAATCCCTTCGACTGCACCGGCAAACTTCCACAGTAGCTTGACATCTACATCACTGCCATAAGCTTCTTTGACACGGCTAAATACTGCCGCTGCACCGAGTTCTAGGAAGGTATCAACATCTTCCACGCCGGCTTTTTTAACCATGCGCTCTAGCGTCAACTGCATATTAGGCAAATCTCTAAGGCGACGATTAGCAGAAGAACGTTTGTATTTACGTTGTGATACAGAACACTTAATAGATTGCTCAACTAACTCTTCGACACGTTCAAAGTTATCAACAAAAAGTGAGGTAATGTCGTAGTAGTTAACGGTTGCTGTCGTCTGTTTTTTAACGTGGCGATACTTCTCGCAATTAAGAGCTCTTAACTCTTCGTCGAGTGCTTCAGCACCACGGATGAAAATTTTATTCGCGCTAAGAAGAGCGAACATTGCGTCGTCTTTGAATAACCCAGTACCACCAAACATTGATCGTTTCTGGAAGTCACCAAATTTCTTAACATATTGAATAAATTGTTGCTCTGTCATATCCATTGATCCTCAATCAAAAACCCCGATTAGTCGTGATCACCAGATAGCAGCAGTTATAAGCGAAAGATAAAACACACTCGAGCAGTTAATTTTTTTGTTTGAGCCAGAGTGATAACAACAATAAGAATGATAGTTAACGAAACGAAATAAGTCTGGGCATGCGTCACATCAATTGCATGAGAAAGGGGCAATTCTGGATTAAGTGTCACAATTTAGTACTTTACGTCCTTTGAATGCCATAGCTTTCACAACATCCCGTATCACAAAACCTATCAATATAAGTAATCTATTGTTTGCTAAAGTATGTAGGAAAACGCTACACTGCATAGGACAAATTAACCTTCTAGCACTTATGAATCACCTATCATTTTATTGGCTACCGCAGAATAATGAGCTTTTAATTAAAGGCATCGAATCTGAGTTTTCAGTTCTTATTGAACACTCAATCAAATCGCGGAAGATATCACTGCCTCCTATCCCTGATGTGGTATTAAAGATCCAGCAATTATGTTCGCAAGACTCCACAGGTATTGCTGACGTCGCTGATAGTTTGTTGGAAGATCCTGGCCTCGCAGCCATCGTTATTCGCGTCGCTAACTCAGTCATTTTTAATCGCCGCAATATCACTTGCACCGACTTAGTTACCGCGGTATCTCGTTTGGGTATTTTACGCGTACGTGACATAGTGACTGCTCAGGCAATTGAGCAGCTAAAACATTCGATCAACCTAAGCCCTTCATGCAACAGAATGCTGGTGCAGAGTGCTGCAAACTCACGAGAGCTTGCCGCCACTATGGTTCTCGTTGCTCGTGGATTTAAAGAATCACAATCACCAAGATATCAACATATCGAAACTGACAAGGCACTTCTGGCAGGTTTGCTCGCCGATATCGGCTTATTCTGCATTATTAGCGAATATCATAGCTACCTAGAGCAAGGAAATTACCTTGACGAAGAGATTGCTTTTCAGGTGTTCGACCGTCAGTGTTCTCACGCAAGTTCGCTAGTTCTTGAAAGCTGGGGCTTTGACAATGACTTCCTAGAAGTTGCCTCAAACCAAACCAAAACAAAATCTGACTTAGCAGTGACTTACCTTGATATCGCCAGAATTGCTAATCATATACTAATGTTCCGTCGTCAAGACGAGCACATAGATGAACACACTGTAGAATTTGATGTAACAGGCGCGGATATACTGTACAAACTCAGTAATTTAAGTGATATTGAGTTCAATACTCAAATAGATGAACTTATTAGCGCAAGTGGTTTGTAACCACGAACAGGAAGTATCATGTTTTCAGGGATGTTATTTATCTTTGCCCCACTTGTGGTGGGGTACTTCATTTCTATATCTAAAAAGTCACTCCTAGATAAAATCAACGCCACAACATCAAACCTTATTTACGTCATTCTGGCGCTAATGGGCTTGAGTTTAGCGGCACTGGATAATCTCGGTCAGAACCTCCAATTGATTCTAAAGACGACAGCGGTGTTTTTTACCTGTTTAAGTTTAGCGAACTTGGCGGTACTGCCATTGATCGACAAATGGCTACCCATTCATACCGATGCCAGTAATACCAAGTTGCCGCTTTCTGCGATGGCGATGGAATCTGCCAAACTGATTTTGGTTGTCGGCGGTGGACTGGTCATCGGCCTTATGCTGCCAATCGATCTTAGCTGGGTTGACACTGCAAGCGAATGGATTCTCTTTTTACTGCTATTTTTTATTGGCATCCAACTTCGAAATAGCGGCCTCACTCTGCGCCAAATTCTTCTTAATAAGCAGGGTATGGTCATCGCACTGACCATAGTCGCAAGCTCTATGATCGGCGGTGTTATTTCGGCTCTGATTCTCGATATCGACCTCTATCGTGGCCTCGCTATGGCGTCTGGTTTTGGCTGGTACTCTTTAGCTGGTATTTTGATGGGTGATGCTTTTGGTCCAGTGTATGGTGGGGCGTCATTCATGATTGAGCTCTTACGTGAGCTGATTGCGTTAGTTCTAATCCCTTTGTTTATTAGAACCCGTCCGTGTACTTCGATTGGTTATGCAGGGGCAACCGCGATGGACTTTACGCTACCAGTGATTCAGACAACTGGTGGGGTTCGCTGTGTACCCATTGCTATCGTAAGTGGATTTATTCTTAGCCTTCTCGTGCCCGTTTTGATGCTTTTCTTTGTCTCACTTGCAGGCTAGATCGCAGGAATCGACAAGAAAATTATTTATATTGGCCGCTTACAAGCCATTAATTTTAGAAAGCACTAAATTAGAAAATATTAGTATAATAATTATCTTCAAAAGGAATCATTATGAAACGTACGATTGCTGCACTGCTACTCGCCGCCACCTCAACAATGGCCGCAGCCGCAGACAACACCTGCATGTCACAAAAATATGATGCGTACATTGACGCTTCTCTGCACTGGTATGAAGATTTATCCCAGCTTACCGCTGAGCAGTACCCAGAGTTGAAAGAAGTCAGCGAATGGTTCCTTAAAGGGCGTAAAAACCACTTCGAACTCAATCGAGCAGCAGTTCATTACTACCTTAAACAAGATCCTACAAAAGTTGCAACCGCTCAACCTGTCGAAGCATGGTTACAGCTTGAACAAAAAGATATTAAGGTGCTCGCCTCTCGTAGCGACGAACTTGGGCAACTTGCTCAGATCACGTTCGCAGATCGCCAAGCGACGCCACATGAGAAAAACTACCAGCTTCGTTCTGCTTTCGCTGATCTACTCAGCCATCCAACCAAAATTGATTCAGCCCTTAAACGCTACAATGAATCAATCAAGAATCTAGAAGCCATCAATTGCCAATAGTCACAGCTATTGCAGGGGCTTTGGCATCATCTCAGTGTTTAGCCCCACCAAACACCAACAATCTTTAATTAAGACGGGACATTGTTCCCGTTTTCGTTTAGATTGTCCCGCTTGCAACAAGAACGATTAGAGCAATGAAGCTGTATGATACCGGAACAAAAAACGGCTGATGTGAGTTTCGAGAGCTTACTCCGAATTTTCACAGTACCTGAAGGGCCTGACTCAACGCTAACCAAAATCGACGAAGAGCTTTCACGCAACTTGAATAAGTTTCTGCGTGAACATATCGTAGCAGAAGAAAAACCGCTGCGAGACATCGAAAAAGACTTCTCTCGAGCATCTATACCTGAGCAACCTGAATTTGTCTCCGACCACACCCAGCACCTGCTGGATACGTTAGTTTCCCACTCTGTCCATACTTCGGCGCCTAGCTTTATTGGTCATATGACGTCGGCACTGCCCTACTTTCTCATGCCACTGTCGAAAATCATGATTGCTCTCAACCAAAACTTGGTAAAGATTGAGACTTCAAAAGCCTTCACGCCACTGGAACGTCAAGTCCTTGGCATGTTGCATCGTCTGATTTACGGGCAAGATGACCACTTCTACGCACAATGGATGCATAGCGCAAACCACTCTCTGGGCGCGTTTTGCTCCGGTGGTACAATAGCGAATATTACCGCTCTTTGGGTCGCACGTAACAACGCTCTAAGAGCGCAAGGCTCTTTCAAAGGCGTAGAGAAAGAAGGTCTATTCAAAGCCATGAAGCATTATGGCTACGAAGGGCTTGCTGTCTTGGTGTCTGAACGCGGTCATTACTCACTGAAAAAAGCGGCGGATGTATTGGGCATCGGTCAAGAGGGATTGGTTGCGGTTAAAACCGACAGCAACAACCGAATTTGCCCAGCGGCCTTACAACAGAAGATCATCGAACTTAAAGCGCACAACATCAAACCGTTTGCGGTAATTGGGGTCGCAGGAACCACTGAGACTGGCAACATCGACCCATTACGCGCCATCGCTGAGATCTGTAAAAAAGAAGAGTGTCACTTCCACGTTGATGCAGCGTGGGGGGGAGCGACATTGATGTCTAACAATCATAGACACTTATTGGATGGCGTTGAATTAGCAGACTCTGTCACCATCGACGCACACAAACAGCTATACATCCCAATGGGCGCCGGCATGGTTCTGTTCAAACAACCTGATGCGATGAAGTCTATTGAACACCACGCACAGTACATTTTGCGTAAAGGTTCAAAAGATCTTGGCAGCCATACGTTGGAAGGTTCTCGCTCCGGAATGGCGATGCTGGTGTATGCCGCAATGCATATTATCAGCCGCCCAGGTTATGAGCTGCTCATTGACCAAAGTATCGAAAAAGCTCGCTACTTTGCCGACCTTATCCATCAGCAACCGGACTTCGAACTTGTTTCTGAGCCTGAACTGTGTCTGCTTACTTATCGATATTTACCTGCGCATGTCAAAGCTGCACTCAAGCTCTCAACGGGTAAACAAACTGAGCAGCTCAATGAATTGCTCAACGAATTGACCATGTTCATTCAGAAGCGTCAACGTGAAACAGGTAAATCATTTGTCTCACGAACACGCCTTAACCCTGAACAGTGGAATCACCTTAACACGATCGTTTTTCGTGTGGTGCTCGCTAACCCACTCACCGGAAGGGATATTCTTAGTTCCGTTCTTGAGGAGCAAAGAGTTATCGCGACTCAAGTACCTAACTTGATGGCTAGGATTGATGAGCTATGTACAGAAATCGTTAATCATCAGCCTTAAACTGAAACTTTCTTTCTGGAAAAGTGTAATTTCCCTATCAACACAGGCTTCAGATTTTGTTTTTTTCTGGCTCAGGATATGATTTCTGTAGTTTAGACAAAATTTAGTTTGAGGCTTGTCATATAATAGCCAATTGACAGATAGAAATATTGCCGTAAACCTTTGGCTTAGGTTTATACTGGTCGCATGGCGCCGGATTGCACTTACCTTTTGGGAAACTGGTTGTTTCCTATCATTAATTACGGGTATATCTGGTGAGTTGTTCTCTATACCCTCGTGAACACTATGAATACATTAGAAAAAATTCAAAAAAATCTAGAAAACTTTAGTAAGTCAGAGCGTAAGGTCGCCGAAGTTATCATGGCTTCCCCTCAGACTGCGATTCATTCTAGTATTGCTACACTGGCTAAGATGGCTGACGTAAGTGAGCCAACGGTTAACCGTTTTTGTCGTCGCTTGGACACTAAAGGTTTCCCTGATTTTAAGCTTCATTTAGCGCAAAGCCTTGCTAACGGAACCCCTTATGTAAACCGCAATGTTGAGGAAGATGATGGTCCAGACGCCTACACGCATAAGATTTTTGAATCTACTATGGCGTGTTTAGACGTAGCCAAAAACAGCCTTGACCCAATGCAAATTAACCGTGCAGTTGATCTTCTGACTCAGGCGAAGCGCATTTCATTTTTCGGATTGGGTGCATCATCAGCCGTAGCAAAAGATGCTCAAAACAAATTTATCCGTTTCAATATCCCAATCACCTGTTTTGAAGATATCGTTATGCAGCGTATGAGCTGTATTAACTGCACTGACAATGATGTGATCGTTCTGATTTCTCACACTGGTCGAACTAAGAGCCAAGTCGAGATCGCGAACCTTGCACGTGAAAATGGGGCGACGGTAATCGCCATTACGGCTAAAGACTCGCCGTTAGATAAAGCCAGCTCTTTGTCTATTTCACTAGATGTCCCAGAAGACACCGATGTCTACATGCCAATGGCAAGCCGCGTGGTTCAAATGACCGTGATTGATGTTTTGGCAACCGGTTTTACACTGCGTCGTGGTTCTGGTTTCCGTGAAAACCTCAAACGCGTTAAAGACGTATTGAAAGATTCTCGATACGACAAGCTGTCACAATTTTAACTAGAAACGGAGCGTTTAACGCTCCGTTTTTTGTTAGCTGTTTTGCAAACGCCCCTCATCCAGTTTATCTCCACCTAGCCTGACCACACTAGCTTCACACTGGTGTTCAAATGGTCTCTCCTCTTGGCAGGAACCATCGCACTGACATACCTGTTGCAGGATATGCGTCAAACGTTCTTTGGTCAGCGGAAGAGGATTACCTCTTATTGCCACTGACTTTAACGCATCTTCAGCAACACTTTCGAATGATGTTGTACAAACTCCAAACTGGTCGAGTTTTGGTAAACCTAACCGATCAAGCATCATGTTGACCCATAATACCGAATCTTCGCGGCAAGCATTGACACGCCCAGAGACAATACTCGCTATCTTAGCGTAGCGATCCAACACATCATCTCGTCCGGCACGTTCTGCGGCATGAATATTCTCCAACATCACGTAGGGCGCGAGACGGGCGGTGATAATACTATGAGGGGCATTGAGTTTGCCGCCCAAAGCGGATGCCAATCCATGTGCCGCACCCAGTTTGGCATTGGTGACCGCCATGCCGCCCAGCATTGCAGCAAACGAAAGATCCGAACGAGCGGAATATTGATCGTTTAAGCAGGCAGCAAGGATAGATTTACTTAATCTGCGTAACCCCTCTTCACAGATCATATCGGTCAGCGGATTTGGCTGCCCACATACATAGGCTTCCATCAAATGAGTGAAGGCGTCCATTGCTCCCCGAGCTGACGTCTCAACATCGGTACCATAAGTCAATGTAGGGTCGACAATTGCCACATCAGCTAACATGTCGGGGCTTCTTAAGCTTACCTTAACCTTGTCTTGCCCTGATCGAAGTACTGCATTCCGCGTCACTTCAGAGCCGGTACTGGCGGTAGTTGGTATCGCGATGAAAGGAATAGGCTTCGACTTGAGTGGAACGTTGCGTCCCACGACCTCAACATAGTCATACACATCACCTTGGTTAGGAATGATAGCAGCAAGTGCCTTGCCCATATCGAGAACACTCCCTCCGCCCATCGCGACCACCATGTCTGGCCTAAATTTACGACCGACTAATGCGGTCTCTTCTACCATTGTAATGTTGGGCTCACCACGGATAGCAACATGCTGATAGCGCATGTTTTGAGAACTGAGATATTGAATAACGGGAGAGGCTCTGCTGAGATTTTTACTTGTTACTAAGAGTACGCTGTAACCAAATTGATTCAGTACAGACAATGATGACTGCAGTGCACCTTCACCAAAGATGATTCGCGTGGAGGTCATAAATTGAAACATGTTCTGCCTCTCCCTGTCACACCGGCCCAATTAGATTGCACCGATTTGCCACTAATTAATTTGACCAAGTGCAATTTGTAGCAATTAACCTTAAAAAATATATGGCTTTATCGACACAAAGCACAGGTTTCATAGCTAAATATAACTGACTGGGTTCAATTTTTGTTCGATAGATTTCACCTATTGAAACAACAGGTAAATGCCACTTTATTTCCGCCATTGGATCGGGCATAGTTGCAGTTAACAAATTACAGGAGAAAGAGAATATGTTCGTAGTTATCTTTGGTCGCCCAGCTTGCCCATACTGTGTTCGCGCAAAAGAGCACGCAGAAACACTAAAAGCACAGCGCGATGACTTCAACTACCGCTACGTTGATATCCACGCAGAGGGTATCTCTAAAGCAGACCTAGAAAAAACCGTAGGTAAACCTGTTGAGACTGTGCCACAAATCTTCATCGACCAAGAGCACATCGGTGGTTGCGATGACTTCGAAGCATACGCTAAAGAACACCTAGGCCTATTCGCCGAGTAATAAATCCGTTTTTAAAAAAGCCGCGTCTAACGCGGTTTTTTTTTGTTTCTATTCTGTTTGCAACCCCAGTCATATTGTTCTTAACTCTACTCAACAATAAATTGTCAAAATTTTCACTTATCTTTTGGCAATATTCAGATACAATTCGCTGACATAACTTACTGCCCGGCACCAACACAAGAATTGCCCGTGAACATTGACGTCGTAACCTTGCTCGAACAGAACCCCATTCTTCTTATTTTCGTTGTCCTAGCGATAGGCTTAGGTATTGGTAAAATCCGCTTTGGAAGCCTTCAATTGGGCAACTCCATTGGTGTGTTGATTACATCGCTCATCATGGGACACCTCGGTTTTACCTTTAATGCTGACGCATTAACTATCGGATTTATGTTGTTTATCTACTGTGTTGGTATTGAAGCAGGCCCTAACTTCTTCGGTATTTTTTTCAGAGACGGTAAGCATTACTTCATTTTGAGTATGGTGGTGCTGTCCACTGCCCTTTCGATCACCTATTTTGCCAGCCATCATCTGGGATTAGATTTCGGTCTATCAGCAGGCATGATGGCGGGAGCCCTGACTTCAACGCCTGTGTTGGTTGGTGCCCAAGACGCACTCAATTCTGGTTTAGCGACCACACCAAGAAATATGGACTTTGCTCAGGTGATCGAGAACCTGTCTGTCGGCTATGCGATGGCTTATCTGATCGGCTTAATTAGTATGATCATGTTTGCCAAGCTTCTGCCAAAACTGCAAAAGCAGAACCTTTCCGACTCAGCACAACAAATTGCGCAAGAACGCGGTTTAGGGGGGTCTGGTCAGCGCAAAGTTTACTTGCCAATTATTCGTGCTTACCGCGTTGGTCAAGAGTTGATTAACTGGATTGACGGTAAGAACTTACGAGAACTCGGTATTTATCGTCAAACCGGTTGCTACATTGAGCGTATTCGCCGTAATGGTATCCTCGCCCATCCTGATGGTGACGCTATTTTACAAGAAGGGGATGAGATTGCTCTCGTGGGCTTCCCAGATAGTCACGCCCGTCTCGATCCTAGCTTCCGCAACGGAAAAGAAGTCTTCGATCGCAACTTGCTAGACTTGCGTATCGTCGAAGAAGAGATCGTCGTAAAAAGTGATGCGATTGCCGGTAAACGTCTTTCTGATTTGAATCTTTCCGAATACGGCTGTTTCCTCAACCGCGTGGTTCGTGCTCAGATTGAAATGCCGATGGATTTAGATATCGTTTTGGCGAAAGGTGATGTGCTGCAGGTCAGTGGTGAGAAAAGTCGTGTCCACGGCTTAGCGGAAAAAATCGGTTTTATCTCAATCCACAGCCAGATGGCGGATCTACTGGCGTTTTGTAGCTTCTTCATTCTGGGCATTATGTTTGGTTTGATCACCATGACATTCGGTCAAGTCTCGTTTGGTCTCGGTAATGCCGTGGGATTGCTTCTTTCGGGTATCACACTCGGTTTCTTGCGCGCTAACCATCCAACATTTGGCTACGTACCACAAGGTGCGCTAAATATGGTCAAAGACCTAGGCTTGATGTTCTTTATGGTCGGAATTGGTCTGAGTGCGGGTGGTAAGATGTTCGAGCATCTTTCTCAGGTTGGGGTTCAAGTAATTGGCCTCGCCTTCCTAGTCAGTGTCGTACCCGTTGTACTGGCTTATTTGGTTGGTGCCTACATTCTGAAAATGAACCGCGCACTTCTGTTTGGTGCCATTATTGGTGCCAGAACCTGCGCACCGGCGATGGATATCGTAAATGATTATGCCAAGTCAACCATCCCTGCCTTAGGCTATGCCGGCACTTATGCGATAGCCAATATTTTGATGACTCTGGCTGGTACGATACTGATCATTCTCAGTTAACGTTCTGTGTTACACGCCGGCACATCACGGCGAAACCCGAACTCAAATAAAAACGGCACCTTTCGGTGCCGTTTTTCTGTCATTAGCTTAATGGTCTCAAGTAGGCTAAGAAGCGTTTCTCAGCGTACTTAAAGCAGCCTAAGATAATAAAGGTTAACGCCATGTAGAACATTCCAGCTGTGAGGAAAGATTCAAACGGGGCATAGTAGCGAGAGTTAACCAAACGCGCTGCGCCAGTTAAATCGACGATCGTCACGATACCAGCAACGGCACTACCATGAAGCATAAAGATCACTTCATTACTATAGGCAGGAAGGGCACGACGTAAAGCACTTGGCAAAATGATGCGGCGATAAGTCATAAACGCACTCATACCATAAGCTTTGGCCGCTTCCACTTCACCCTTAGGCAGACCATTGATTGCGCCGCGGATAATCTCAGCAGTATATGCTGAAGTATTAAGCACAAAAGCGACCAATGCACAGAACCAAGCGTTCTCCCATAAGGTGTCTTTGACTGGGAAAAACTGGTCCATACCATAGTAAATTAGGTAAAGTTGAACCAGTAACGGTGTGCCACGGAAAAAATAGATGAAAGCCCAGCTCGGTCCGTTTATTAGCACATTAGGACTGTTGCGTGCCACCCCAAGTGGAATCGCCACAATCAATCCAATAATCAAAGCCACACCAACCAGCCATGCGGTGGTCATTAATCCATCAAGATAGATGGGGAAACTATCTAAAATCAGTGAAAAATCCATTCTTTACCTCGCATGAATACTGAATTTGCGCTCTACCAGCTTTAAGAAGCCTGTTGAAACACTGGTAAAGAATAAGAAAATAATCGCTACCGCCATGTAGAAGGTAAATGGCATTTTCGTCGAGCCAGCAGCCAGTGAGCTCATCCGAACCATATCCTCAAGACCGATAATTGACACAAGTGCCGTTGTCTTGAGCAAAACGAGCCAGTTGTTACCAAATCCTGGCAAGGCGTGACGAATCATCTGCGGTAAAAGAATGCGACGGAAAGCCAATACAGAGCTCATACCGTACGCTTTGGCAGCTTCAAGTTCACCGGAGTCAACTGCCATGATGGCACCACGGAACGTTTCTGCCATATAGGCGCCGAAAATGAATCCGATAGTGAGGACGCCTGCCACAAACGGGCTGACATCAATGTAATCTGGTAAATATGACGTCCACTCATGACTTGGGTCACTTGCCGCAAACCATTCGTTTAGTGTTTCGTTGATGGAGTACAAACTGTTGTTGAGAAGAATTTGTCCACCAAAGAAAATCAACATCATGAGAACTAAGTCGGGAATACCACGAATCACCGTGGTGTATAGAGTGGCTATTGCTCGTGCCCAGCGATAAGGGGCCATTTTGGCTAATGCACCTAGCATACCTAGAATCATAGCCAGCAATAATGACAACAGAGCGACTTCTATGGTCACTACGGCCCCTTTCATAATAGAGGCTTCATATCCTTGTAAATCCAGCATAGGTAAGTTCCTGGTCCCTAAACTTTATAGAAATCGACCGTTGGCTACTACTCCTAGGAACAAGAACCAACGGTCGCTTAGCAACGATTACTGACCGTAAACGTCGTAGTTGAAGTATTTAGCCGCGATTTCTTGATAAACACCCTTCTCGCGTAAAGATAGGATGGCTTGGTCTAGCTTCTTGGTCAGATCTTTATCTTGCTTGCGAAGTGCGATACCAAAACCTTCACCGAACCATTTAGGGTCAGTTAGCGATGGGCCTACGAATTCGTACCCTTCACCACCCGCTTTGTTCAGTACACCTTCTTCAAGAGCAGAAGCGTCACCCAAAACTGCCGCTACACGGCCGTTAGCAAGGTCAAGGTAAGCTTCGTCAAAAGAACCGTAACGAACGATTTCTACTTTGTCACCGTAGTTGTCAGTTAGGTACTTGTCGTGAGTTGTTGCACGCTGCACAGCAATTTTCTGACCATCCAGATTATCGAAATCAAGGCCTGCACCTTTCTTAGCAATAAACTTGTTTGGGATAAGTGCGTATTTACCAGTGAAGTCAACTTTCTTCTTACGCTCTTCAGTAATAGACATTGCTGCGATGATGGCGTCGTATTTACGTGCTAGTAGTGAAGGAATGATGCCATCCCAGTCTTGAGCAACGATCTTACATTTCACTGCCATTTCCTGACATAGAGCGTTTGCCATATCTACGTCAAAACCTTTCAGTGAACCATCGGCTTCTGTCCAGCTAAATGGAGGGTAAGCACCTTCAATACCGAAGCGAACTTCATTCCATTCTTTCGCTTGTACTGCGCCAGTCACAGCGGTAGCTGCCAGTGTTGCTGCTAATAACCACTTTTTCATTTCCATACTCCTGTGATTGTGATTTTTATATGTAACTTATGTGTGTTTGTCTGCCGCTAAACGGCTATTAGTAAATTGATGAGATAAATTGCTTTAAACGCTCAGAATCAGGGTTTGTAAATAGCTTCGCAGGGTCGCCTTGTTCCTCAACCAATCCCTGATGCAAAAACATCACATGGTTAGAAACATCGCGCGCGAACGCCATTTCATGAGTGACCACTAGCATGGTGCGTCCCTCTTCTGCTAGGTCGCGCATTACGCCTAGAACTTCACCGACTAACTCAGGGTCGAGTGCCGATGTCGGCTCATCGAACAGCATCACTTCTGGGTCTACGGCAAGCGCGCGTGCAATGGCTGCTCGCTGCTGCTGACCGCCCGATAGATGACCTGGATAATAATCTTTGCGTTCATATAGCCCTACTTTTTTAAGCAGCAGCTCTGCATTTTCGATCGCTTGTGCTTTAGGCACGCCTAACACGTGAACCGGAGCTTCAATGACGTTTTCCATGACTGTCATATGTGACCAAAGGTTGAACCCTTGGAAAACCATAGCAAGTCTGGAACGAATTCGTTGCACCTGTCTTTCATTGGCAGGAACTGCCTCCCCTTGGCGATTGTTTTTCATCTGGATTAATTCCCCGTTAACCCAAATTTCACCAGCAGTAGGTGTTTCAAGAAGATTGATACATCTTAGAAAAGTACTTTTTCCTGAACCGGATGAGCCGATAATGGAAATTACGTCCCCTTTGTGGGCTTCCAATGAGATGCCCTTTAAAACTTCATTTTGTCCAAATGTTTTGTGCAGTTCTTTTATATCCAGCGCTGGTACATCTTTCATGCGCTCATAC
The DNA here is from genome assembly GCF_050113735.1 of Vibrio sp. TRT 2004. NCBI lineage: Bacteria > Pseudomonadati > Pseudomonadota > Gammaproteobacteria > Vibrionales > Vibrionaceae > Vibrio > Vibrio sp. TRT 2004. The sequence goes on from NZ_JBNJOH010000005.1 coordinate 27,856, forward strand.
TCCCTGTCTTTATTATGACCAATCATTAATAGTAATCACGATTGGTTGACTGCTGGGTTCCACCCACATTGCGATACAAACTAGCACTCCCCCGAGCAAGTTGCAACAAATTATTAACCTATAAATCAGCAATATATAGCCACTTTATATGATTAATAATGCATTTAATAGTTAAAAGCGCTCCATATTTCGCATAAAACGCCCGACAACACAGATAATATCCAAATCGTCAGTATTAACATTTTTATAAAAACAAGATCTAACTCAATAAACGATCTTTACCCCATTCGCCTTCAACTCGTAAAGGGTTGAGGTCGCTAGTAAACCTTACGTTATGAAATTTTATTTCAGTGAAACTGATTACAAGCTCGCAACTAATTGCAGCTTGTGTAGTTTTCTTTCACAACCTTTCATAAAGTGATCTAAATCAATCACTCTTTAGGGTTAGCAAGTTAAACTCGCCTCAATGCTAAAAGTCTCAATATAGGTACTTTTCGCAATAAATCCTCTATGCTTTAGCACATCAAGCATGAGCTACAGCGAGGTAGGCCGGGATTCAATTGCAGGAAGCTAAACCAGGTTTTTACAGAGCGGACCGTCTCAGAACAATAATCTGGTCCCTCTTCGCAGATTTACTAACTATTTAGAATATGAGGAATCTATGTCAGACGCAGTCAATAAACCGCACTCTGATTCGGATATCGAAAACAAGAGCTATCAAGAGCTGCACCGCCCAGCTTCTGAGTTTGAAAGCCGTTCAGACTACCTAGACCACGAACTGCAAATCATGAAGCCACGCCGCTTCGGATTAAACCTGCCTGGTCGTGATTTCCGCTTTGAGCTTGAAGACTTGGTGCCCGCTCTAGCCGGTACTATTGGTATTATCGCGATGTACTCTGCGGTAATGATGTCTTGGGCTGAAGGTCTAACCGCTGCTTGGGACCACGTTAACCTTGGTAAAGAGTTTGCTATCGAAGTGGCTCGAGTAGAAATGCTGATCCCAGCATTACTGTTCTGTGTTCTCGCTTCTGGTTTCATCAACCCGAAAGCAAACCTTGCCGGTAACCACGGCCCAATGATCCCTCTTATCGGCACCATCGCATTAGCAGGTGCGCACCCTCTTGCATTGGCTATCCTAATTGGTATCTTTGGCTTACTTCTGAGTTTCCTAAAAGGTGGCTCCAAGTTGGTCAACCTGACTTCAGAAGGTACGGCCGGTGGCCTACTGATCTTCCTCGGTCTGACCGGTACTATGAGCCAAATCAACTCTATTCAGACATGGGCTGTGGGTCTTCAGTCTGACACGGTTGCCGCTGGTAGCATGGGCTACGTTGGCCTTATCGTACTTGCCGTCACTATTGCGCTGTATGCTTTCCTAGCTAAAGTGAACAAGCGTTGGTTGGCTATCCCTGTTTGTGCATTTACTGGTCTAGTGATTGCGCTTGTACTTGGTGCTGGCTTCGATATTAAGTTCGTGACTGAAACTGGTCTTCCAAACCTAAACCCAGTTTACTGGTGGGGCAGCACAGAGCAAGGTTGGATGCTTGGTCTACCAAACATGGAACACTTTATTGCATCACTTCCGTTCGCCATTCTAGCGGTTGCTATGTGGTCACCTGACTTCCTAGGTCACCGTATCTTCCAAGAACTGAACTACCCTAAAAAGACTGAAAAAGTACTGATGGACGTAGATGACACTATGACAATGTGTTCAATTCGTCAGATGGTAGGTACAGCAGTGGGTGGTGGTAACATCACATCATCTTGGGGTACTTACATGATCCCAGCTGCCATCGCTAAGCGCCCTATTCCTGCTGGTGCGATTCTGCTAGGTTTGTTGGTTATGATCATTGCGATTCTTGGTTTCCCTATGGATATCGCTGTATGGCCTCCAGTAATGCGTGTTGCTCTTCTTGTCGGTGTCTCACTTCCGCTACTTGAAGCGGGTATGCAAATGGTTAAAGATTCTAAGGACTCTCAAGCTGCAGGTATCTGTATCTTCGGCTCGGCTGTTGTGAACCCTGTATTAGCTTGGGCACTAACCATGCTACTTGATAACAACGGTCTGATTGGTGATAAAGAACGCGCAGCTCGTCTATCGTTCGTCGATAAGATCGTGATCCCAGTAGGCGTACTGGTTATCTGTCTGATCGCTATGCTTGCAGTAGGTATGCTTGAAGGCCAATACGGCATCGCAGCGTTCCTATAACGCAAACAGATGTTGAGAGCCGGCCTCGGCTCTCAACTTTTTTTTAGTGACAAGTTATTTTTTAAAAAATAATTTAAACAAACGAGCATTTATTGATTTAGTTTAAGGTTTGCAAATTTTTTTTAGTTTATCCTTGAAACCAAGTTAATAAGACACCATGTAAAAAGTAGTGACAATATTTATAGTTTTATGCCCTTTCGGTAATTAACTTTAAAGACTATACATATTGTTATTCATAAGAGTGTACCATCCCATTTTTGGGACTCAAACTGGCTCAACGGTTTGATAGGTACGTGTTTTTTCTACTAAAAAGGTAGGTATGTCATGGCAGAGCAATTTGCTAAAGCTTGGGAAGGTTTTGCTGCAGGTGATTGGCAAAACGAAGTAAACGTTCGCGATTTTATTCAAAAGAACTACGCACCGTATGAAGGCGACGAATCTTTCCTAGTTTCTGAAGGTACTGAAGCAACAAACAAGCTTTGGGCTAAGGTAATGGAAGGTATCAAGATTGAGAACTCAACTCACGCACCTGTTGATTTCGATACTGACCTTATCTCTACCATCACTGCTCACGATGCAGGCTACATCGAGAAAGACCTAGAAACTATCGTTGGTCTTCAAACTGATGCCCCTCTTAAGCGTGCTATCATCCCTAACGGTGGTATCCGTATGGTTGAAGGTTCTTGCAAAGCGTACGACCGCGAGCTAGATCCAGCAATCTCTAAAATCTACACTGAGTACCGTAAAACACACAACGCTGGTGTATTTGATATCTACACTCCAGACATCCTAGCTTGTCGTAAGTCAGGTGTTCTAACTGGTCTGCCTGATGCTTACGGTCGTGGTCGTATCATCGGTGACTACCGTCGTGTTGCTCTATACGGTATCGACTACTTAATGAAGGACAAACTGGCTCAATTCAAGTCTCTACAAGAGCGTTTTGAGAACGGCGAAGATCTTCAAATGACAATGCAGCTTCGCGAAGAGATCGCTGAGCAGCACCGTGCACTTGGCCAAATGAAAGTGATGGCTGAGAAATACGGTTTCGACATTTCTCGTCCTGCTGAAACAGCTCAAGAAGCTATCCAGTGGACTTACTTCGGTTACCTAGCTGCAGTTAAATCACAAAACGGTGCTGCTATGTCTCTGGGTCGTACTTCTACGTTCCTAGACATCTACATCGAGCGTGACATCGCTGAAGGTAAGATCACTGAAGTTGAAGCTCAGGAAATGATCGACCACTTCGTAATGAAGCTACGTATGGTTCGTTTCCTACGTACTCCTGAGTACGATGACCTATTCTCTGGCGACCCAATCTGGGCTACTGAGTCTATGGGTGGTATGGGTCTTGACGGTCGTACACTAGTTACACGTACTAACTTCCGTTTCCTAAACTCTCTATACACTATGGGTCCTTCTCCAGAGCCAAACATCACTGTACTTTGGTCTGAGAAACTACCTGATGGCTTCAAGAAGTTCTGTGCGAAAGTTTCTATCGACACTTCTTCTATCCAGTACGAAAACGACGATCTAATGCGTCCAGATTTCGAATCTGATGACTACGCTATCGCATGTTGTGTATCACCAATGATCATTGGTAAACACATGCAGTTCTTCGGTGCTCGTGCAAACCTTGCTAAGACACTACTATACGTAATCAACGGTGGTGTGGATGAGAAGCTGAAGATCCAAGTTGGTCCAGCAATGCCTAAGATCACTGACGAAGTTCTAGACTTCGACGACGTATGGGGCAAACTTGACCACTTCATGGATTGGCTAGCTAAGCAGTACGTGACTGCACTGAACTCTATCCACTTCATGCACGACAAGTACAGCTACGAAGCTGCACTAATGGCTCTACATGACCGTGACGTTCGTCGTACTATGGCTTGTGGTATCGCTGGTCTATCTGTTGCAGCTGACTCACTATCTGCAATTAAACACGCGAAAGTTAAACCTATCCGTGATGAAGATGGCGTAGCAATCGACTTCGAAATCGAAGGCGACTACCCTAAATTTGGTAACAACGATGCTCGCGTAGATGACATTGCTTGTGAACTAGTAGAAGTGTTCATGAACAAGATCCGTAAGCTTAAGACTTACCGTGATGCAATCCCAACTCAGTCTATCCTGACTATCACTTCAAACGTGGTATACGGTAAGAAGACGGGTAACACTCCAGATGGTCGTCGCGCAGGTGCTCCATTTGCTCCAGGTGCAAACCCAATGCACGGTCGTGATGAGAAAGGTGCGGTAGCGTCTCTAACATCTGTAGGTAAACTACCATTTGCTCACGCAAAAGACGGTATCTCTTACACCTTCTCTATCGTGCCAAACGCACTAGGTAAAGAAGAAGCATCACAACGTGCTAACCTAGCCGGTCTAATGGATGGTTACTTCCACCATGAAGCAGGCATCGAAGGCGGTCAGCACCTAAACGTGAACGTACTTAACCGTGAAACTCTAGAAGACGCAGTTAAGCACCCTGAGAAATACCCTCAGTTGACAATCCGTGTATCTGGTTACGCTGTACGTTTCAACTCTCTAACTACAGAGCAGCAACAAGACGTAATCGCACGTACATTTACTGAGTCTCTATAATTCTCAGCTAAATGATTGACGAAGCCCCGCTAAATAGCGGGGCTTTATTTTTTCTGTCAATTTATCACCGATAAATCAGCGATACGGTGCACAGTTCATCTCTCTGGTATGTTAATTGCTAACATTTGTATCGATTAATCTTGTATTATCAGACATCTAATTGAGTTAAGCACAGACACATGAAGTTAAACCGCATAATTTTACTGCCTCTGCTACTGGCTTCTGCAAGTAGTATCGCCTCAGACAGATCGACCCTTTCATTCTCTATCGACAACGATGGTATCTTCGGTGTCGACCAAGACTACACCAACGGTCTGTTTCTGAGCTACACGACAGGGGGCATTACGCCTTATCCTATCTTCAGCCCTTTGAGTCTCTCTTTCTGGGGCGGTGCTTCACTCGACAAGTTTGAATTCACCCTTGGTCATAAGATGTACACGCCTTCGGATATTGAAGCGACAGCGCCTATGGTCAATGACCGACCGTACGCAGGATTTCTGCACACTGAGTTCAACTATATTAGTTTGCACCCTCAACAAGCTCAGCGTTTTAACCTCACACTCGGTACCACTGGCGAGAGCTCTCTGGCCGATCAAGCACAAGATATCGTTCACGGCATCACCGGCTCAGATCAACCAAGAGGTTGGACATATCAGGTTGACGATAAATTCGTTGGTAGCGTTGGGTATCTGTCGCACTTCAACTTATGGCGTCAGCGCGCAATTGCCAATACAGACTTCGAAATTTCCAATGTCTCTGAAGTCAATGCAGGTAACTTCCGCAGTGATGTTTCCACAGGATTTATGTTCCGTTGGGGCTCAGATTTAGGCGGAAACATGGGGGCGGCAAACATTGACAACGAGAACCCATTCCGTGCCGGTATGATTGGTGGTTCACAGGGTGGCTGGTTTGTCTTCACTGGTATCGAAGCACGCTACCGATTCAATGACATTACGATTGAAGGCGAGCGTTCAGGTGTGACTGAATACGCGGTTAAAAACGGTCAGAATCCGAGTATCTACGACGTTACACTGGAAAACAATCAAGCAACAGCAGTCGCAGGCTTCGCTTGGTATAACCAAAGTTTCGGCGCGAGCTTAACTGCAACCGCGAAAACTCCCGATTACAAAGAGGCGCCGGAATCGATATACGGAACCGGCGCCCTATCACTCTACGCGTTCTTCTAAACGCGATTAGATCGTAAACTTGAGGCAGTCTTGATTGAGGCTGCCTGATCGCTCTTCAACAACCCCACTGACTTTTCTTAGCTGATCGTTATTTTGTTCAAGCTCTTTCATCGCCGCTGAGATTTGCGTCATGTTATCCGCCATCGACTGACTGGTTGTGGCCAACTCTCTAATTGAAGCAAAAATAACTTCCGTTTGATGCGACGCCTCGTTGGTTTTGTCAGTGATCATTTTCAGTGCGTTCATGGCTTCCTGACCTCGCTCACGACCTGCGATCATTGAGGATTCAGACTGACCTATGTATTGAATCACTTCCGCACTCTCTTTCTTCATCGTGTCAATGGTGCCTGAAATTTCAGAGACCGCATCAACCGTTCGCACAGCCAGACTACGCACCTCATCCGCAACAACGGCAAACCCTCGCCCTTGTTCCCCTGCCCTCGCAGCCTCAATCGCCGCATTAAGCGCCAGTAGATTGGTTTGTTCGGCAATGCCATTGATGATATCCATCACTGAGTCAACTTTTGCTGACGCCTCTTCCAACTGCTGAATGTGTCCGGCAGCCGCCGTCATTATGGCACCTACTTCTTCAATCGAACCTATCGCAGCGCTGATAACCTTAGCGCCTTCTTCCGCTGCATCGGTTGAAGATCGGCTAATATCCGCAACAAACTCAAGTGAGTTGGAGACTTCTTGGGTGGTCACGCTCACCTCTTCAGTCGCCGAAGCCAGCAATTGAGTCTGACCGAGCACCTCAGACTGGTGATGCGCAAGCAGGTCTAATCCTTGATTAAGTTCAGCAGCGTTGCCCGATAGCGCCAAACTGCTGCTTTGAACGCCTGAAACCAGTTCACCCAAATTCGTACAGCTCTGGTTGATGCTTGATGCTAACTGATTAAATTCATCGTTGGGGTTCTTGGAAAGAATCATTCGCTGGGAAAAGTCGCCCTTAGAAACGCTATTGAGTATCTCTTTGGTACGATTCAATGAGCGTGACATAGACGCACTCTGCATGGCAAAAATTGCAATGGTAAAGATCGCTAACACAACACACGCAACCAAAATAGACCACAAGGTTTGTGTCGACGTCGTTTCTGCTACGTTTTGATAACGAGCACCAATGCCGCCCAGCTCATTGGTAATCTCACCAATCAAACGTGTCATTTTGGCTTTTGCAGCATCAAGCTGCTTCTCAACCGAGCCAAGCTGTTGAGATAACTCACTCACTCGCACAAAAGCCTGTTTGTACTGTTCAATTTCTTTTTCATAAAGATCAAGCATCGCGTAAACATTGGACATGCTTTCGAAGCTCGCCATTGCACGATTGAACAATTTCAAATTATCTTCAGAGGGTTGCAATAAGTAGTTTTGTTGCGCTTTTACCATCGCCTGAAAATCAGAGTTAAGCGTCACCATGCCGGTTTCTGCGATTTTTTGTTCGATGATGGTCGCAGTCTGCTTCATCTGCCCCAGCTTGCCTTCGTCAATATTGAATCCCAACTCTTGCTTCAATGTTAACCAAGGCGTAACGGCACTTTTAAAGTCCATGACACTTTGGGTTAATTCATCACCTTGTGATACCAGCCCAACTTGTTTGAGGAACTTGGCGTTATCGCTGATTGCCATAACGATATCTTCAATACGGGTCTTGGTCGTTGCAACCTTGTCACCCGTCATGCTATCCAGTGTTCCACCAAGCGTAAGAATACGACTTTGGGTCTGATAAATGGCCAGAGACCCCGAACCAATATCTGCACTGCTTTGATATTGACTCTTCATTTTCGACAATCTTTCTGAAGTAAAAAAGGCTAGAAAAGCGAATCCGATCGTTAAAACAATCAAAAACAGTGTGACTTTCTGTTTTTGAGAGAGTGCAAGCATATCCATATAAAATCCCTTAACATCAAACAGATGTAAAATACTTTGCCTGACTGTTGTTATTAGTTGTTATTGATTTAATTGTTACCAACAACATTTTTATAACATAAATCTTAGCAAAGAAACGGTTTTTTTCTTATTTCAGCTTTTCTTGTTAGCTAGGTTCGGAAAACCTATTTTATCCCTACCATTTGTAATAAAATAACGGCCAAATTACTAATACGAGATGAGCTCATGTCAACAATCGGTCGTATTCATTCTTTTGAATCTTGCGGAACAGTAGATGGACCAGGAATTCGTTTTATCGTTTTTCTGCAAGGTTGCTTAATGCGTTGTATGTACTGTCACAACCGCGACACTTGGGATACTCACGACGGTAAAGAAGTGACCGTTGAGGAGATCATCAACGAGGCGAAGTCATACCGACACTTTATGAATGCTTCCGGCGGTGGTGTGACCTGTTCAGGTGGCGAAGCCATGCTACAACCTGAATTCGTGCGAGATTTCTTCCGCGCTGCCAAAGCAGAGGGTATCCACACTTGTCTCGATACCAATGGTTATATCCGCAAACATACTGAAGTTATTGATGAAGTGTTGGATGCGACTGACTTGGTTATGCTTGACCTTAAGCATATGAAAGATGAAATCCATCATGACTTCATCGGCGTATCTAACAAACGTACATTAGATTTTGCCCGCTACCTGCATAAAATTGGACAGAAAACGTGGATTCGCTATGTAGTGGTTCCTGGTTATACCGATGACGAAGAAGCCGCACATATGCTGGGCGATTTCATTAAAGATATGGACAACATCGAAAAGGTTGAGTTACTGCCGTATCACAAGCTTGGCGCTCATAAATGGGAAGCCCTTGGTATTGAATACCCGTTGGAAGGAACTAACCCTCCTTCAAAAGAGACGATGGACAAGATAGTATCAATCCTTGAGCAGTATCACTCAAACGTTAAATACTGATACCACTCGTTAAGAAATTCGTAAAAAATACCAACCTTACATATGGTTGGTATTTTTTTTGAGGTTTCCGTGGCGCTGAATCAACTGTTTGCTCTTTCGCTAGTACTGTTTTCCTGCTTTTTTGTCTGGAGAGATGTCGTGCAAGTATTAGTGCCGAAGCTAACTAGCGAACGAACCTTTCAGCACGTCACTTTCGGCGTTGTGTTTGCTTTTTACCTTCTTTGGTCTGCCGACGCAGGAATAAAAGAAGGTCTCTCTATTCATTTTCTCGGACTGACCGTTCTGACTCTAATGTATGGCTGGCGCAGTGCCTACGCAATCTCTATGGTCGTTTGTGCATTAATGGCGCTGTTTGGCGAACTATCCTTTTACCAGCTACCACAGTTCATACTGTTGTCTTGTTTACTTCCAATTCTTATTAGCTATCTATTATTTCTGGCTAGTTACCGTTTCTTGCCGCGTAACATTTTTGTGTTTATCTTTATCGCTGGCTTTCTCAATGGATGCGTGACTGGCACAGCCCATCTACTCATCAATGCCTATTATCTGCTTGCAGTAGCTGACTATGATTGGGTCACGATTTACGATAACTACCTCGTGTTTACCCCTCTGCTCGCTTTTCCTGAAGGTCTACTTAATGGGATGACTGTGACGATGTTGACGGTTTTCAAACCAGAACTATTGCGCGTCTTCTCGGATAGAGACTATATCTATAATCACTATCACCAAGACAAGTAAAAAATCTTACTCAATCTTTGTACTTTTGATATTAAATATGTGTTGAGATCATGTTTCAGTTAATCTGGAACAGATAACCTAAGCACATTAAAAATGTATTAGATTATTTTAGTGAGGCCACCATGGAAATGACCAACGCTCAACGTTTGATCCTATCGAATCAGTACTATTTGATGTCACAAATGGATCCTGAAAACGCAGCTAAATATCAACGTTTGCAAACGATAGTGGAACGTGGATACGAGCTACAAATGCGCGAACTCAATAAGGACTTTGGCTGTTTGGTTGACGCAGAGTGTCGTGAAATTATCGACATCATGGAAATGTACCATGCGATGCAAGAATCAAACAAAATGCTCTCTGAAGATGAGCAAAAGCTTGTTGACCAGCGTCGTCTAACTTTCTTAGGTTTTGATGCAGCATCGGAAGCACAGTTGGTTAACTACGTTCGCTTCCTAGTTGATTCTGAAGGGCTATACCCTCAGTTCAGCAAGGGAGAACATCATTTTAACGCGCAAATGCCTATGCTGGACAAATACCGTCGAATGCTAAACACCTGGCGCAACTGCCCTCGTCAGTACCACTTGTGTGCAAATGAACTAAAGCAAATCTTTAACGCTTGATTTAAAAAGGGCCGTTGCTAAGCAACGGCCCTTTCTACATGTGATTGAGATACCCCTTAGAACACGTAGGCAACCCCAATATTCGCAGAGGTAGTGACTCCGCTCTCTATCAATGGACTACCCTCTATGTCCCCCTCTATATTGGTGTAACGTACACCGCCAGAGATTCGAATACTCGGTGTAAGATGAAAGTAACCACTCGCGCCGATAAATATCTGTCCATCCCAATCTGCATCAAATTCCGTCAATCCTGATCGCGTAGCCTCAGCAGAACTCACGCCGTACAGGTGATTATTGAGACGACTACTGTTGTATGCATAACCAAGCGAAGGGGTGATTCCCCAGCCCCCTCTTCGGATCGGTAATCGCCAAGCCGTTTCGGCGTAGACTCCATTGTGTCTATTTGCGATATCACTTCCCACGGTCGCTTCAAACATACCGATAAGCGTTATCGCTTGATAACTTACACCACCTAACACTGTCGCTTTTCGTTCATCCACTAGCCTGATGTTGGGATCATTTGAATCTTCTGGCTTGAGCGTTCTCGGGTCATACGCAGCGCGGAACACAATATTGTGAGGCGAACCTACTGGGAACAGTCGATAGCCAGCGGTAAATCCACGTAAAAAAAGGTGCTCTCCTTCGTAACCAATAAGTGGAATCACCGTCTGGTTTGACGGTGTATCTTTGTAGACAGCGGGAGAGTAAGAAGCGGCGACTCCCAATGACCACTGAGAAATCTTTGCCTCGGCAGGTAAAGTGGTTATTGCAACAATGATACAAAAGCTTTTTAGCCACGTTGGTTTTTGCATAGTAGTCAAACTTTATATTGATAAAACAAATTGGAATCAAATTATATAGAATACCATCCCAATAACAACCTTTGTGAGCAAAAAGTCATCAGGCGACGTATAAATAAAAGAGAGCTTGATTGTCATTCGGAGATAAATTTACCCGCCAAACATTACGCGCATCATTTATTTCCTTGCTAAATAGTTAATTTATCAACATTAGCTGATTAGTGGTCTGACAACTAGCCTGTGGTCACAAATTGCAATTAAACACATATTTTTTAAGCAAAATTCTAAAAACCAACTAGGATTAATAAAGAAAGGATTTGCTTTTCTATGCGGGTTTATTGTCAGGTTTGACAGGTTCAGAGGGGAATTCACCATGAGTATTTTCGACCATTTCCAAGCACGCTACGAAGCCTCCAAGGATGAGGAACTATCGCTACAAGACTTTCTAAGCCTTTGCAAAGACGATAAAAGTGCTTACGCCAATGCAGCAGAACGATTATTGATGGCCATCGGTGAGCCACAAGTCATTGATACTGCGCAGAATCCTCAACTCAGTCGTATTTTCTCGAATAGGGTCATTTCACGTTACGAGACCTTTAAAGATTTCTACGGTATGGAAGATGCCATTGAGCAAATCGTTTCCTACCTAAAACACGCCGCTCAAGGCTTGGAAGAACGTAAACAGATTTTGTACTTACTCGGTCCTGTAGGTGGTGGTAAATCATCACTGGCCGAAAAACTAAAATCATTAATGCAGCAAATGCCGATTTACGTACTTTCCGCTAACGGTGTGCGCAGCCCTGTCAATGACCATCCGTTCTGTTTATTCGATGTCACCGAGGATGGCGAATTACTTAAACAAGAGTATGGCATTGAGAAGCGTTATGTCCGCTCGATTATGTCACCTTGGGCAGCGAAGCGTTTACACGAATTTGGCGGCGACATTTCTAAGTTCAAAGTGGTTAAAGTGAGACCGTCGATTTTAGATCAGCGCGCCATCGCGAAAACCGAACCTGGCGACGAAAACAACCAAGATATTTCATCTTTGGTGGGTAAAGTCGATATCCGCCAGTTAGAGCACTTCTCTCAAGATGACCCTGATGCTTATAGCTACTCAGGTGCACTGTGTCGTGCTAACCAGGGCCTGATGGAATTTGTCGAGATGTTCAAAGCACCAATCAAGGTGCTACACCCTCTTTTAACCGCGACTCAAGAAGGAAACTACAACGGTACCGAGGGGCTTTCCGCATTACCATTTGACGGCATGATACTCGCTCACTCAAACGAATCCGAGTGGCAAACATTCCGTAATAACAAAAACAATGAAGCATTCCTTGACCGTGTTTACATCGTTAAAGTGCCTTACTGTCTGCGTGTTTCAGAAGAAGTTAAAATTTACCAAAAACTACTCGACCACTCGGAACTGTCAAAAGCACCATGTTCACCAAGTACCTTAGAGTTACTTTCTCAGTTCAGTATTCTGTCGCGTCTAAAAGAGCCTGAAAACTCGTCCATCTTCTCTAAGATGCGCGTTTATGATGGTGAAACTCTTAAAGACACCGATCCAAAAGCGAAAAGTTACCAAGAATACCGTGATTTCGCAGGTGTCGATGAAGGCATGTCAGGTCTTTCAACCCGTTTCGCCTTTAAAATTCTATCGCGCGTCTTTAACTTCGATCAGACCGAAGTGGCGGCAAACCCCGTTCACCTCTTCTATGTAATCGAGCAACAGATCGAGCGTGAACAGTTCCCTCAAGAGACGGCAGAGCGATACCTCGAGTTCTTAAAAGGTTATCTAGTGCCACGTTACGTCGAGTTTATCGGTAAAGAGATTCAGACCGCTTACTTAGAGTCTTACTCCGAATACGGACAAAACATCTTCGATCGATATGTCACTTACGCCGATTTCTGGATTCAAGACCAAGAGTATCGCGATCCAGAGACAGGGCAATTGTTTGATCGATCAGCATTGAACAATGAGCTAGAAAAAATCGAGAAAACAGCCGGCATTAGTAATCCAAAAGATTTCCGAAATGAAATCGTTAACTTCGTGCTTCGTGCACGAGCAAACAATAACGGTACCAATCCAGTTTGGACGAGTTACGAAAAACTTCGCACTGTGATTGAGAAAAAAATGTTCTCTAATACCGAGGAACTGTTACCAGTTATCTCCTTTAACACTAAAACCTCTTCTGATGATCAGAAGAAACACGATGATTTTGTCGCCCGTATGATGGAAAAGGGCTACACAGAGAAGCAAGTTCGCTTGCTATCTGAATGGTATCTACGCGTACGTAAATCATCATAGCAGCAGTGTTTTAGCCCGTACTTCACCTGCCAGTCTATTTTATTCTGGCAGGTGTAAGGTGCAAGATTGATCCAGCCCTCGTTGCAGGGCTTGTATGAGATAAGGGGTGACTCATGGCGCAATTTATTGACCGACGACTGAACGGCAAAAATAAAAGTGCTGTAAACCGCCAGCGCTTTTTGCGCCGCCATAAAGATCAAATTAAAGAGTCTGTGGCGGATGCAGTAAATCGCCGTTCAATCACCAACACCGAAACTGGTGAAGATGTCGCTATTCCGCACAAGGACATCAAAGAGCCTGTATTTCATCAAGGCAAAGGCGGCCTAAAAGAACGCGTGCATCCGGGTAATGACCAATTTATCACCGGGGACAAAATTGAACGCCCTAAAGGGGGTGGACAAGGGGGCGGTTCCGGAGAGGGTGATGCCAGCGCGGACGGCGAAGGCCAAGATGATTTTGTTTTCCAGATTTCTAAAGATGAATACTTAGACATCCTATTTGAAGATCTTGAACTGCCAAACTTAGAAAAAAATCAGATTAATAAAATCACAGAATGGAAAACCCACCGTGCCGGTTATCAAACGGCTGGGGTTCCCGCCAATATCGCGGTGGTCAAATCTCTACAGCAATCTCTCGCGAGACGCACCGCCATGACAGCAGGCAAAAAAAGGATGCTACGTGAGTTAGAGGAAGAGCTCGACCGCGTAAAAATGTCTGAGCCAGCTCAGATGCTCGAAGAACAGCGTATACAGAACGAAATCAAAGATCTGCGTCGTCGAATTGAAACTGTGCCCTTCATCGATACCTTCGACTTACGCTTTAAAAACTACGAACGCCGCCCTATTCCTTCAAGTCAGGCTGTGATGTTCTGCCTGATGGACGTGTCCGGCTCAATGGACCAAGCGACGAAAGACATCGCGAAACGTTTTTATGTCTTGCTCTATCTCTTTCTAACGCGCACATATGAAAACGTCGATGTGGTGTTTATACGCCATCATACTCAGGCTAAAGAGGTCGACGAACATGAGTTTTTCTATTCCCAAGAAACCGGGGGAACCATTGTTTCAAGTGCATTAAAACTGATGAATGAAATTGTCGCTGAACGTTACCCTGTTGGTGAATGGAATATCTATGCTGCGCAGGCTTCAGACGGTGATAACTGGGCCGATGACTCACCGCGTTGTCGCGAACTACTAACCAAACATTTGCTGCCACACTGCCAGTATTATTCTTATATCGAAATTACTCGTCGTTCACATCAAACCTTGTGGCATGAGTACGAAAAACTCGAAGGGAGCTTCCCTAACTTTGCGATGAAAAATATTCGCAGCGTAGAGGACATTTTCCCAGTGTTTAGAGAGCTTTTCAGAAAAGAGACTGCTTAGGGAGGCCGTATGACAACAAAAACTAAAAAGCCAACGAAAAGCAAAGCATTGCCGGACGGTCCAGACTGGACGTTCGATTTGCTTGAGCAATACCATGTTGAAATTAAGCGAGTGGCTGACCACTACAAGCTTGACGCCTACCCTAACCAGATCGAAGTGATCACTTCAGAACAGATGATGGATGCCTACTCAAGCATTGGTATGCCCATCAACTATAATCACTGGTCATTTGGTAAGAAATTTATTCAAACCGAGCAAGGCTATAAACATGGCCAAATGGGCCTTGCTTACGAAATCGTCATTAATTCAAACCCCTGTATCGCCTATTTGATGGAAGAAAATACCGTCACTATGCAGGCTTTGGTCATGGCACACGCCTGCTATGGTCACAACTCGTTTTTCAAAGGCAATTACTTATTCCAGACTTGGACGGACGCAAGTTCTATTATCGATTATCTGTTGTTCGCTAAGAACTACATCGCTGAGTGTGAGCAAAAATATGGAGTTAAGGAAGTCGAAGCGCTGTTGGATTCCTGTCATGCGCTGATGAACTTCGGTGTTGACCGCTACAAGCGCCCTGAGAAAATTTCCATCGCGGAAGAGAAGTCTCGCCAAGAAGAGCGCGAAGCCTACCTACAATCCCAAGTCAACGACTTGTGGCGTACCGTTCCTAAATCAAAGGTAGAACCTGACAACGAAAAGGCGCGTTTCCCCTCTGAGCCTCAGGAAAACATCCTGTACTTCATAGAGAAACACGCGCCACTCCTTGAGTCGTGGCAACGTGAAATCGTGCGCATTGTGCGTAAGATCAGTCAGTACTTCTACCCACAGAAACAAACCCAAGTGATGAATGAAGGGTGGGCAACATTTTGGCACTATACGATCCTCAATCATCTCTATGACGAAGGATTAGTCACCGACCGTTTTATTCTTGAGTTCTTGCATAGTCATACCGGTGTCGTCGCACAACCGCCATACAATAGCCCCTATTTCAGTGGTATTAACCCCTACGCACTCGGATTCGCTATGTTCCGCGACATCCGTAGAATTTGCGAAGAGCCGACCGATGAAGATCGCGAGTGGTTCCCAGATCTTGCCGGAACAGATTGGCTAGAAGCGGTTCACTTTGCGATGAAAAACTTTAAAGATGAAAGCTTTATTAGTCAGTATCTTTCACCAAAGTTGATGCGCGACTTTAAGCTTTTTGCCATCGTCGATGATGACCGAAAAAATTATATCGAGGTGAGCGCCATTCATAATGACAGTGGTTATCAAGCGATAAGAGAAAAGCTCGCCGCTCAGTACAATCTGTCTAACCTGGAACCCAATATTCAGGTATTTAACGTAGATGTTCGTGGTGATCGTTCACTCACTCTACAATACGTTCCACACGATCGTATCCCTTTAGATGACAGTTATGAGGAAGTGTTAAAACACTTGTACCGTTTGTGGGGATTTGACGTCAGACTGGAGGAACTAAAAGACAGTGGTCGCAGAGAGATACTAGGCGCTTGTCCAAAACGAAATGATTATGACGCGAAAATATAGATGTTAAAAAAGGCCCCTCGGGCCTTTTCTTTTATCGGTTAGCGATGATTTTTCTCACCACTTCAAGATCTTCTGGTGTATCTACACCCGCAGATGGCGCGTCTTTAGCCACTTCCACATGGATTTTTTCACCGTACCAAAGCACTCGTAGCTGCTCTAAACACTCAATTTTCTCAAGCACGGTAGGTTGCCAATTGATGTAAGTATTGATAAATCCAGCACGGTAAGCATAGATACCAATATGACGCATTAAAGGTTGCGCGATACTCTTTGAGTCATTAGCAAAATTGTCACGATCCCATGGAATCGTTGCACGGCTAAAGTACATCGCATACCCGTCTTTATCCGTCACCACTTTTACCGCGTTTGGATTGAACACTTCCGACTCATGGTCGATTTCTACCGCTAGCGTCGCCATTGGTGCTTCACTACTGGCTAAGTTGCGTGCAACTTGAGCGATAATACTTGGTGGGATTAATGGCTCATCACCCTGAACATTGACAATAATGTGATCGTCAGGAATTGCCATTTTTTCAACGACTTCAGCAAGACGCTCTGTACCCGATTCATGGTCTGGCGAAGTCATGCATACTTCACCACCAAACGCTTTAACAACGTGCTCAACGCGGCTATCGTCTGTCGCGACAATCACCTTATCTGCACCAGCTTGGATCGCTTGCTCATACACCCATTGAATCATCGGCTTACCGCCAATGTCTGCCAGAGGTTTACCTGGCAGGCGCGTCGATTGATAACGTGCTGGGATAACAACCGTAAATGACATTATCTGCCCTCGTCCATTGAGATATTGCGTGCTTCTGGTTCAAGAAGCACAGGGATTCCCTCTTTGATCGGATAGGCTAAACGATCCAGTTTACACACTAACTCTTGCTTTTCCTTATCGAACGCAAGCTTACCTTTACATACCGGACAGGCAACAATCTCAAGCAGACGGTGATCCATATTTTTCCTTAACCTCTTTAATCATATTTAAAATACGCGCTTCATCACTTGGACTAAACACTGCGCTAACGGGCAGATACCACCAATTATCTTTCGCGTAGCTCGCGCATTTTACTGCATCTTTCTCCGTCATAATCAGATGTTTGCCTTTATTGGCAAGTTGTTCTAATTCTGACGGTTCAAAATCTTTATGGTCAGCAAAACCCTGTTGGTAGGTAGGCTTTGCTCCTAAACTTTCTAACGTCTTAAAAAACCTTGGGGGATGACCGATTCCTGCCATTGCGACTAACTGCTCTCGAATAGAAGAAATATTCGCTCGTTGACCCGTTTTTAAGTTTATCACTTGGTCTGGTTTAAGCGTCATGGCCGCTTCGCCTTGTAACGCTTTACCACCATTCGTGATGATGAGGTCGACTTCAGCCAAACGTGCGACGGATTCTCTTAATGGTCCCAAAGGCAGTAGTGACTCATTGCCAAATCGCCTAACGCCATCCACTACCACGATTTCAATGTCTCTCTCAAGAGCGTAATGCTGCAAACCATCATCAGTAATGATGATATCGACACCCATAGGAAGCAAGGCGTTTACCGCTTCACTGCGTTTGGGGGAGACGGCAACCGGCGCTCCGGTTCGCTTAGAAATCAACTTCGGCTCATCACCACAATGTTGAGTTGGGGTATCATCGCCAACAACCAATGGGTATGAGGGCGCTTTTGCACCATAGCCACGAGAAACCACACCTGGCTTATAACCTAACGCTTGTAGTTGTTCCACCAACCAAATCACGACCGGAGTTTTACCATTTCCCCCTGCCGTAATGTTGCCAACCACGACCACAGGCACAGGAGCTCGGTAGCTTGGTTTAACATTAGACTGATATTTGATGCGACGGGAACGGCTTATAACCCCAAACAACTGGCTTAATGGCCACAAAAGTGGCCATAGGAGATATTTGACGGGGTGGTTTTCGAACCAGATTTTCTCAATCAAGATTACGCACCAAACTGAATACGATGCAGTTGCGCGTAAGCACCGTTTTTCTCGATTAAGTCTTGATGACTACCACGTTCAACAATCTCACCTTCATCAACAACGAGAATTTCATCTGCGCTTTCGATCGTAGACAGTCGGTGGGCGATAACCAATACCGTTTTATCTTTTTGCAGTTCATCAAGCGCAGACTGGATAGCCTTCTCAGACTCGGTATCCAACGCTGACGTTGCCTCATCTAGAATCAGTACTGGCGCATCACGTAACAATGCTCGGGCGATCGCGATACGCTGACGTTGACCACCCGATAGGCTGGCACCATTTTCACCAATAACCGTATCTAAGCCATCATCCATTTTGTCAATAAAGTCCATCGCATAAGCCAATTTGGCTGCGTGCTCTATCTGTTCACGGCTGTATTTCTCGGTTGCCGCATAGGCGATGTTATTGGCAATAGTGTCGTTAAACAGGTGTACGTTTTGCGAAACTAACGCGAAGTGTGAACGCAGATTACTAAGTTGATAATCACGAATATCATGCTCATCGAGGCAGATGCTACCAGAGTCAACATCGTAGAAACGGGTAAACAGGCTTGCGATAGTACTCTTGCCTGAACCTGAACGACCGACCAAGGCGACCGTTTTTCCTCGAGGAATTTTAAAGCTGACATCGACTAACGCAGGTTTTTCTTTGCCTTCGTAAGTAAAGGTGACTTCCTTCACTTCAATATCACCGCGGGCACGCTCAACCTGATATTTGCCATTATCTTGCTCGGTTTCAAGATCCATTAATGCAAATAAGGTCTGGCTGGCTGCCATACCACGTTGAAAGTCAGACGTTACGTTTGTCAGTGCTTTGAGAGGACGCATCAGACCAAACATAGCAGAAAAGACTACGGTAAATGTGCCTGGAGTCAGGTCAGAGCGAATAGAATCGACACTTGCAAGAAACAGGACAACAACAAGTGCAATTGAAGCGATAAGCTGTATCACTGGGTTCGCGATGGCTTGAGCGGCGACTAACTTCATCGACTGCTGGCGCATCTGATTACTTACAGCATCAAAGCGCTCGCTTTCGATTTTCTGACCACCATAGCTCAATACGACTTTGTGACCTTTTAGCATCTGTTCAGCTGACGAAGTGACATGTCCCATTGCATCCTGCATATTCTTTGAGATCTTACGGAAACGCTTCGAAACAACACCAATACCCCAAGCCACCAGCGGAGCAACAACAAATAGCACCAGTGACAACTGCCAACTGTTCCAGAACATCAGTACCAAGAGACCAATAATACTCGCACCTTCACGAACAATACTGACCAATGCACGGCTAGTTGCACCGGCTACTTGTTCAGAGTCGTAGGTAATTCGAGAAAGAAGACCACCAGCCGACTCTTTATCAAAGTAGGTCACGGGCATGTGCATAAACTGATTGAAGATCGCACGTCTCATCTCCATCACCACATTGCCAGAAACCCAGCTCAGACAGTAGGTCGAGACAAAGCCACTTAGACCGCGTATCACCATCATGCCAAAAATGATCAGTGGCAATATGCGTAAGAAATTAGATTCTGCGTTACCAAAACCTTCATCTAGAAGGGGTTTAAGCAGAGAGACCATGTAAGTATCAGCAACCGCATTAATGACCAATGCGACAACGGCAACCGCTAGACCTGCCTTGTATTGGCGAATATAAGTCCACAAGCGTTTAAAGGTTTGCCAAGTAGTTTCGTCTTGATTCAGAGACATAGAAATGCTTATTTTTCTTTTACAATATTGCGGTTATTCTACTCCCTTACGCAGCATCTGCCTATACCAAGTCCCCCCTTTCAACCACCTAAGTGCGCTTGTCTGGGTGTGATTTGGATAAAATTCGACCGTAATTTGACCATCATTGGCGGTATCTAGCCATGTTGCGCCTGCATTTTCATATCGGTGGACAACTTGCTGACTAGGCAAATTCCACCGTCCCTTTTTACCGACAGAGGCAATCGCAATGTCCGCTGACACCGCATTGATAAACGGCAAAGTCGACGAGGTAATGCTGCCATGATGAGGGACCACAATAATATCCGCGTTTAGATTGTCGACCTGACGTAGCAACAACCATTCGGTTACCGAAACAATATCCCCCGTAAGCAGCACACTTTGCCCTTGTATTGTATGCGTCAGCCTCACTACACAAGAGTGAGCATTAAAGGCACGCTCGACACTCTTTGGCGGCCACAGTGCTTCAATTTCGATCTCTTGCCATTGCCACTTGTTCCCAGCGATGCATTCTTGTCCAGCAGCAAGTCGTTGACTACTGATGAGGTTTTCCGGTTGCCAAGAACCTTGTATTTCCATCCAACCACCGGCATGGTCATTATCGAAATGGCTAAGAATCAAAAAATCGACGTTCTCAATACCACTATACCTGATATGAGGAGAGACAATTTGCTCGGCAAAACTTGAGTTGTTCCAGGCCGCTCCCGTATCGTAAACAAGCACACTCTGCCCTTGTTGCACCACAATAGCTAGCCCGTGGCCAACATCCAAAGCGGTCAACTTCCATGTTGGCGCTGGCGACCAATCGGTGACACCCAAGGTAATAACACCGATCACTAGCAGACGGTTTCGCCGCCTTACTAGAGTGATCACAGGCGCCACCACTACCGTCACCATTATCCACTTTAGCTGTGTATTTGATAGGTCCAGCCATCCCCAATGAGCGTTAGCAATCATCCAACTCACCGGAAAAAGGCTGCCATCGACTGCCCACCATAGCCATGATGTGCTATCAGCCAACAACGAGCCTAGCAAAGCGAGAAAGGCCAAAGGCATCACGACAAAACTAAACCAAGGCACAAACAACAGGTTATAAATCACCGAGCCAATACTGAGTCCCTGATATAGGTAAACCACTAATGGTGCCATAGCAATGACAAGCAGCAACTGGAGTCTCAATAAACCCTCGAGCCAGCTTAGCTTCTCCCTTATCAGAGAACGATTTAGCATGATAATGGCGACAGCATACATAGACATCCACAAGCTCCGACTTAACACTGAGAATGGTTCCATCGCGACCAGAAAAGCGAATACAAGAAGCCAACGATAACTGCTGGGCAAACTACCCGCTCGATAGTGCGTCACACTCACTAAACAGCACATCAACCAAGCACGTTGAGTGGGAATAGAGAAACCCGCTAACCACGCGTAGCACCATGCAAGCAGCAACCCAAAAAAAACCGGGGTCCAGCGTAACGCAGCGCTCACTCGCATCGCTACCAGCCCAAGTGACCAACCAAAAGTAAATACAATCGCGATATGAAGGCCAGAGATTGAAATCAAGTGACTTAAACCACTTTGTTTAAGTTGCTGCCAGGTTTGAGCAGAAATCTCATCACGTACACCAAAGATCACGGCTAAGATCATGCCTCTAAATTCGCGGCTAGCTAGATGGCGGCTGACTTTATCTAGCAGCCGAGTTCTTAGTGATTCTCGGGTGATGGCATAGTAGCTGCGCTTACTGTTTATCGACAGTGACGCCACTATCGATTGCTCAAGCGCGTATTTCTCAGCATCAAACCCAACTGAGTTCATCAATCCATAAATTGCACTCACTTTTACACTGGCTGAAATCACATCTCTCGGTTTTAGCTTGATCGGCCCCTTTAACCTCACTTTCGGGCACGCTAAACTGGTCAAAGCTTGGCCATTGATTGATCTAACTATAACTATGCCTTGAAAGCCGTAGTTTATTGGTTTAAAAAGGCTGTCAACATCAGCAATTATGGTAATATCCTGACCTGCTTGAAAAAGCATCTCTGTTTGATATCGCAGTAAGTTGCCGTGCAATAGGATGACGACACACGCTAAGGCTATTCCTGAACAATATCTGGCTTTTCTATACTTGAAGGAAGCAAGCAACACAGCCAGAGGAAGCAGCAGATAATGCCAACTGGGCATGCTGAACCAGTAAGGGCTAGTCGTGATTAACAAAGAGAACGAAATTAGCGTCCAATAATTTAAGTAGAGAGTCATATTCCCCTATGCCAAGAAAATTTATTAAACGCTTTATGCCTGACCACGAAGTAATTAAGCGTCAAAAGGCACTAAAGATTTTTGGCAACGTGCTTTACAACCCTAACCTATGGTGTCTTAACCGTCGTTCAGCCGCCGGTGCCTTTGCAGTAGGGTTATTTATGGCGTTTGTTCCTCTGCCAAGTCAGATGATCATGTCAGCAGGTCTCGCGATCATGTGTGGCGTGAACTTACCCCTCTCTGTTGCACTCGTTTGGGTCAGTAACCCTGTAACCATGCCCGTTTTGTTCTACTTCGCGTATAAGATTGGCGCGTGGGTAATGCACGTCCCACCTCAAGACTTTCATTTTGAGCTTTCTTGGGAGTTTATTCTCCACCAGATGACCACTATTGGCCCTCCATTCCTACTAGGCTGCATGATCTGTGGCATAGCCTCAGCGATGGCCGGCTACTTTGGCATCAAAGCCCTTTGGCGTTATTCGGTTGTACGCAGCTGGCAAAAACGAAAAATCAGAATAAGTGGCTTGCTGAAGAAGTAAACTTGCGATGTGCAATTGCGCAGGACAGATTTGCCAGACATGTAATTGAGATGTCGAATGGAATAAAAAAAAGGACCAGTAGGTCCTTTTTTATTGCTTTGATTTAGCGTTACTTTGAGCTCAGTACCGCCGCAGGATTAAGCTTACTCGCTCGAGAGGCTGGATACCAAGTCGCCAGCAAACTCAGCACGACCGCCGTCAACGACACCAATGCCACATCTGAGACATTGACCTGTGAAGGAAGAAAGTCGACAAAGTAGATATCACCAGACAAGAATTGATGGCCAATCAACGCCTCCAATGCCGTAATCATTGGCGTCAAATTAAGCGCAACTAGAACACCAATGGCACTACCAGCCACACTGCCGAGAACACCAGAAAAGACGCCTTGCCAGACAAATATACGTTTAACCAGACCATCGCTTGCCCCCATGGTACGCAAAATAGCGATCTCAGCAGCACGATCTTTAACCGCCATCATTAATGTAGAGACGATATTAAAGCTGGCAACACCAATGACCAACACCATCACCAAATACATGATGGTTCTGACCAGTTGAATGTCTCGATACAAGAAACCATATTTCTGTTGCCAACTGCGCAGATAAACATACACATCTAAGGTATTGCCTGCTTCTCTTACAATTTGCGTTGCTTGCAATACATCGGTGACACGGACTGAAACACCACTAACGCCGTCACCCAATTTGGCGTACGCCTGTGCATCTTCGAGTGGGATCAATGCCAAATTGTGATCGATTTGACCATTTAACTTTAACAGTCCAGCGACCTTAACGCGCACACGCTTTGGAGCCTGAACCTTCGTTGTCACACCGCTTGTGGGGATCATTAGCGTCAGATAATCGCCTTGTTTGACTTGCAACAAGTCCGCGACACCTTGACCTAAAATTACCTGTTGCTGGTTAGGCTTGAATGCTTGCCAAACTTGGGCATCGATAAACGCATTGAGATTGGAGACTTTACTCTCTTGTTGAGGGTCAATCCCTCGGACCTCTATCGCCTTTAGTTGCGTTCCTTTCTCGGCAAGAGCAGTCAGCTTAACGTAAGGAGCGGCAGCTTCAATTTTTGGATGTTTTTCAGCTTGTGTGACCACATTGTGCCAATTACTTAGCGGGCCTTTTACCCCTTCGAATTCACCATGTGAGATCACCGACAAGACCCGGTTATTGAGCTCTCGTTCAAAACCATTCATCGCCGAAAGGCCAATGATAATAACGGCGACTCCGACAGCGATACCAATGGTCGAGGACAGTGAAATAAAAGAAACCATTTTATTTCGCTGTTTGGCTCGACTGAATCTCCCACCGATAAATAACGATAATGATGAAAACACTTAGGCCCCCTCTAGATTGAGTAGCAGGCCATCTTGCATGTGTAGCTGGCGATCCATTTTGGCCGCAAGTTCACCATCATGAGTGACGACTAGGAAAGCCGTCTCTGATTCTTGATTCAATTCGCGCATCAAATCGTAAATTGCTAGCGCCGTCGAATGATCCAAGTTGCCAGTCGGCTCATCAGCCAACACCAACGCAGGGCTGTTCACCAGGGCACGAGCAATCGCTACGCGTTGGCGCTCGCCTCCTGACAGTTCAGCGGGACGATGCTCTAATCGGTGACTCAAGCCAACTTTATCAAGCAATGCTTTAGCAGCCAGTTTTGCTTGGCTGACTTTTACGCCACCAATCAATAAAGGCATCGCAACATTTTCAATCGCACTAAAATCAGACAACAAATGATGAAACTGATACACAAATCCTAAGTGCTGATTGCGCAGTTTGGCTTGGTGGTTGGAGCTAAGCGTAGCGAGATCATGGTCGAGAAAGGTAACGTGCCCTTGTGTCGCATCGTCGAGCGCACCAAGAATGTGTAACAGAGTACTCTTACCCGAACCGGACGTACCGATAATTGAAGCTAGCTCTCCTCTCGCTAATTCAAAGCTGACACCCTTTAATACTTGAGTATCAAACGCTCCCTCATGATAGGTTTTACACACATTGTGGCACTTGAGAAGGTTACTCATATCTTAAAGCCTCAGCTGGTTTTACAGAAGATGCGCGGTAGGAAGGAAACAAGGTTGCAGCAAGGCTTAGCGCGATGGCCAACACCACAACAATGACAATTTGAGTCGGATTAATTAATATGGGCAACTCCCCTCCAATAGAGAAAAGAGCCACTCCTGCGCTATCAAGGATCTGGTTGAGATTACTGGCCAGAGCGATACCAAACGCCCCACCGATCAAAGCACCAATCACACCACTACTTGCACCTTGAACCATAAAAATGGCGAGCACCTGACGGTCAGTCATACCCTGGGTTTTAAGGATTGCCACTTCCGCCTGTTTTTCCATCACCACCATAATCAAGGCAGAAATAATATTGAATGCCGCGACACCTATGATCAGTCCCAACATCAAGCCCATCATGTTTTTTTCCATGCGAACTGCTTGGAATAGCTCACCGCGTTGGTCTCGCCAATCCTGCCACTTCCAACCTTGAGGCATTGGCTGTTCTGCTATATCTGCGACCACAAAAGGGTCATTAAAAAACAAACGCCAACCTGTCATAGCATCGTCATTTAGACGCATTAACTTACCCGCGTCTTGGATGTGGGTCAGCATCAACTGGCCATCAACGTCCGAGCCTGTGTTATAGATGCCTGCGACAGTAAACAATCTCTGACTAGGTATACGTCCAAGAGGCGTAAACTGACTGGCACTTGTCACCATTAGGCGCACCTTATCGCCGATCGTCACGTCCAAAGATCTCGCTAATGTGTGTCCAATGAACAGCTGATATTTCCCCGCTTGCAAATTGGCTAGTCGCCCCGCAATAAGGTGCTGTTCGATCGGATCATGTTCAGAGGGTTTAATGCCTATCAGTAACCCAGCGCTCAATTGACTGACACTTTGTATCACCGCTTCACTTTTTACTATTGGTTCTGGGTGCCCTGCATCGGAGAGCTTGGAGACAAATTCTGGCGGCGTCGAGCTGTACTCCGTCGCGCCAGCCGTTTGCGAGACTATCGCTTGTGGCAACACACCTAAAATGCGCCCTTTGAGCTGGGCTTCGAAGCCATTCATTACCGATAAAACAGTAACCAAAGACATCACACCAATAGTGATGCCTGCGGTCGACATATAGGAGACAAATCGGCTAAACCTGTCACCGGATCGCCCGCGCAGATAGCGTAACCCGATAAAGGTAGAGACTGGATGAAACATAGTAGAAACCAAAGTTAGAGTCTAGGGACCTAGTAATTGTCGTTTACTCTACCGATTAATTGAGGTCGGTTGTAGTGTTTAATTGCCAATTAGTCGTTAAAATATGTAATAAACAAAGGGATACCTTGATTAGTTGTCAGGTATAACGATAATCAATGCTCTAAAGCATAAGGAATCGAGCATGTCTGACCAAGAGTTCTTTACCGTTAATCACACCATCACCGTTAATATTGAGCCATTGGCAGACAACGAATCGTTGCCAAGCGCAGAAAAATTTGAAGCGGAAATCCCCGCGCCTTTCATCGTCGCCAGTGAGTTCAGCAATCTCGACTTACTCAATGACAATGCACGTGGTGAACTTAAGAACAGCGAATTCAAACATGTCATTCAACTGCTTGATACTCAAAACTCTAAGCTGAATTTACTCCTTACCTTCATGTTGTCACAGCAAGATGATGCCACGCTGCGTCATCACACCCATTCATTTGGTGCGAGTCAGTTTACCTATATGTCAGACTCCGTGATTAAGCTTGGCACAACGCTGCGTGTAAAAATGTTTCTCGATCATCCTGCTGCGGCAATTTATTGCTATGGCCATGTTGCCAACATTGAGACCAATAGCGATACCCACTTAATCACTGTTAAGTACGGTCGACTCAGAGACATTGACCAAGACCTGCTGATTAAAGCCGCGCTATACCAACAGCAGAAACTACTTCGCCAGCGTTCACTAAACCGCGACAAATAACAACTTTCATTATGTCTAACTCATCTTTACTTAATCTCGCATGCCCAGATGGCGTAGGAGACAAAAAACAGTTCGGAAATCTGCGTGGTGCCAGTTTAGCACTCGCCATTGCAGAGCTAGCTGAACGTCATGGTGCCCACACACTGCTTGCGGTACCGGATCCTCAAACGGCTCTGAAACTACAACAAGAGATTGAACAATTCTCTCGTCATGAAGTTGCCCTCTTCCCTGACTGGGAAACGCTGCCTTACGACAGTTTTTCGCCTCATCAGGAAATCATCTCTGACCGAATTTCCCGTTTGTATCAATTACCGACACAGACATCCGGTATCACCATTGTGCCTGTCAGCACGCTGCTGCAACGTCAGTCTCCACGAGAGTTTCTCTTGCAGCATACCTTAATGGTTAAAGTAGGCGATTTGTTCTCCTTAGAGAAGCTGAGACTTCAGTTGGAAAAATCCGGTTACCGTAATGTCGACCAAGTCTTTGGTCCTGGTGAATACGCAAGCCGAGGGTCGATTCTCGATCTATTCCCTATGGGCTCAAGTGACCCATATCGTATCGATTTCTTTGATGATGAAATCGATACGATTCGCACGTTCGATCCTGAAAATCAACGTTCGATTGAAGATACTAAGGAAATCCGCCTGTTACCTGCTCACGAATTTCCGACCTCTGAATCTGCAATTGAAGACTTTCGTATTCGCTGGCGTCAACGCTTCGAAGCGCGCCGCGAACCCGAGTCCGTCTACATGCAGGTATCGAAAGGCACATGGCCTGCGGGCATCGAATATTGGCAGCCACTGTTCTTCGAACACTGCGAAACTCTGTTTGATTACATACCCGAAGATAGCTTACTAGTCACCGTCGGTGACTTAGAATCGGCTATTGATACCTTTTTGACCGATGTTGACTATCGTTACGATCAGCGCAAAATCGATCCACTGCGCCCACTGTTACCACCGCAAGAGCTTTGGCTGCAAAAGGATGAGCTCTTTAGTCAATTCAAACAGTTACCACAAGCCAAACTGTTTGTTGACCCTATCAGTGAAAAACAAGGACGATTCAATCCTAACATCGCCCCCTTACCTGAATTAGCGGTTCAGCATCAGAACAAAGAACCCATGGCTGCCCTTCGCCAGTTTAGCGAGTCCTTCAAAGGAAAAGTCGTCTTCTCTGTCGAATCCGAAGGTCGCCGTGAAGCCCTACTTGAGCTATTACAACGAATAAAATTACGCCCAGAACCAGCTGAAAATTTTGAGCAGGCACTGAGTAGCCAAGCCAAATTCAGTTTTATCCTCGGTTCCTCAGAACACGGGTTTGTCTATGGTGATGATCAACTCGCCTTAATCTGTGAAAGCGATTTGCTCGGTGACCGTGTCATTCAACGTCGCCGTAAAGATCGCAAAGTCACCAATAGCGATGCGGTCATTCGCAACCTTGCGGAACTGCAAACCGGTCAACCTGTCGTGCATATCGACCACGGTATTGGGCGCTATATAGGCTTGCAAACCCTCGAGGCAGGAGGGATGACGACCGAGTACGTTACCCTTGAATATCAAAATGAAGCTAAGCTATATGTGCCAGTGGCATCACTCAACCTAATTAGCCGCTATTCAGGCGGTGCAGAAGAGAGTGCCCCATTACACAAGCTGGGTGGTGAAGCGTGGGCTAAAGCGCGTCGTAAAGCCGCAGAGAAAGTACGTGATGTCGCTGCGGAGTTGCTTGACGTCTATGCAAAACGTGAGCTCAAGCCGGGCTATAAATTTGCCTTAGACCGTGGTCAATATGCCACTTTCAAAGCTGGCTTTCCGTTTGAAGAAACGGATGATCAATCGATGGCAATTAATGCGGTACTTTCGGATATGTGCCAGGCAAAAGCCATGGATCGCCTAGTGTGTGGCGACGTAGGTTTCGGCAAAACTGAAGTTGCCATGCGCGCCGCCTTTGTCGCTACGGACAACGGAAAGCAAGTGGCAGTCTTGGTTCCAACCACTCTACTCGCTCAGCAACACTTTGAAAACTTCCGTGACCGCTTCGCAAATCTGCCAATACGTGTTGAAGTACTGTCTCGCTTTAAAACCGCAAAAGAGCAGAAACTCGTATTGCAGGATATCGAGGACGGTAAAGTCGACCTAGTGGTCGGTACCCATAAACTGCTCTCCAACGATATTAAGTTTAAGGATCTTGGTCTGCTAATCGTTGATGAAGAGCACCGATTTGGTGTTCGTCAGAAAGAGAAAATGAAGGCGATGCGCGCTGACGTCGATATCTTAACTCTGACCGCCACACCGATTCCACGTACCCTCAACATGGCGATGAGTGGTATGCGTGATCTGTCCATTATCGCGACGCCACCTGCAAGGCGCTTAGCAATCAAAACCTTCGTCCGCCAAAGTGATGATGCGGTGGTGAGAGAGGCGGTACTGCGTGAGATTATGCGCGGCGGTCAAGTGTACTTCCTTCACAATCAGGTCGAGACCATTGAAAAGGTGGCTGCTGACTTAGAAAAACTGGTTCCAGAGGCCCGTGTCACCGTCGCACATGGACAAATGCGAGAACGCGAACTCGAGCGAATCATGAACGATTTCTACCACCAGCGTTTCAACTTGTTGGTGTGTACCACAATTATTGAAACGGGTATTGACGTTCCAACCGCCAATACCATCATCATGGATCGTGCCGATAACCTTGGTTTGGCTCAACTTCATCAGTTACGTGGACGCGTTGGTCGCTCTCATCATCAGGCGTATGCTTATCTCCTCACGCCACATCCCAAAGCGATGACAAAAGATGCGGTCAAACGTTTGGAGGCGATCGCTTCGCTCGAGGATTTGGGCGCTGGCTTTACCCTCGCCACCCATGACTTAGAAATCCGCGGCGCGGGTGAACTACTTGGAGATGAGCAGAGTGGTCAGATTCAGTCTGTCGGTTTTACCTTGTACATGGAGATGCTGGAACAAGCAGTAGAAGCACTCAAGGAAGGCAAAGAACCGTCACTTGATGAATTGCTGCGTGAACAAACTGAAGTCGAGATGCGTCTACCAGCACTGTTGCCTGACGACTATATACCAGACGTCAATACTCGCCTCTCTATGTACAAACAGATAGCGAGTGTCAGTACTGACGATGAGTTAGGCGAACTGAAGATTGAACTGATTGACCGTTTTGGTCTGTTGCCTGAAGCAACTCAAAATCTACTCTCAGTCGCACAACTTAAACTGAAGGCAGCATCACTAAAAGTGAAGAAGATTGAGGCTCACGATAAAGGGGGCTTTATTGAATTCTATCCGGATGCTGACATTAACCCTATGTATTTGGTTAAACTATTGCAATCTCAGCCACAAAAATTCGCAATGGATGGACCAACTAAGTTCAAGTTTACGATACCATTAGTGGATAGACGCAAACGCATTCAATTTGTTAATGACATGCTGGGCGAGTTCCAGCAGAATCTATTACCTAAGGCTTGAGTGTTTACAAAATTAAATTAAGGTGCCATGCACCTTTTCATGGAGTTGCAATGAAGAAACTGATCCCGCTGTTGCTAATGCTTGTAGCAATGCCGTCAATGGCGCAGCGTCAATTCGATATCGAAGTGATCATTTTTAAACGTGCCGTTGATGCGGAGCAAACCGCTGAATCATGGCCGGCTAACCTGCCAAAAATCGATTTAGAACGAGCTGGAACATTTGCGGATGCGAGCTATCGTGCAAAAAAAGGGGTGCAAATGCTCCCTTATTCAGAGTATGCGCTAACCGATGAAGTGCAAAAGCTTAAGCAGCACGCTGGTTTCGAAGTGTTGATGCATAAAGCATGGCGTCAAGGTGATCAGGGAAGACTGTCTGCCCCGACCTTCCACATTCAAGCTGGCTATGACTTTTCAGGCAAGTTTAATACTGACGGCTCAATGATCGGCACGACCGGCCAACAGGTGTTAGAGGGCGTCACAGAGCAATCTATTCCTAAAGCCATCTATCAACTCGACGGAAAACTCCAGATTTACGTAGAACATTATCTGTATGCTGACGTTGAACTCGACCTTAAAGCGCCAAGCGTACGTGAAGTCACGTTAGAAGAGCATCAACCAGAATCACTGAGTGATCAGAGCAGCGACGAAAATCAGGTTGTTCAGATCGGACTGATGGAGGATGTCACTCCCATCGTTCACAAAGAAGAATATCTCAAGAGCTACCGACTCGATCAGAAGCGCCGTATGCGCAGCAGTGAAACACACTTCCTCGATCACCCACTTATGGGCATGATCATTCAGGTTCGCCGTGTTAACTAATCTTGCTTTTAGCCCTCTACTGAGGGCTATTCTTTTATGAGCCCAGATTACCAAATCATTACACCCAGACTAATCTTGCGCCTTATCGAAAGTTCAGACAGCGATAAGTTGCAGTCTTGTATCGTGCGTTCCCCCACCCTTCATCGATGGGTTGATTGGTGCCATGCAGATTTCACCAATGATGATGCAGAGCGTTTTATCCTCGCAACCAGACTGAATTGGGTAAAATCCGAAGCCTACGGGTTTGGTGTTTTCTGCCGAAAAAGCGATGCGCTCATTGGAATGGTGGCGATCAACGAGCTCTATCACACCTTTAACATGGCGAGCATTGGTTACTGGATTGCTGACGATTACCAAGGTCAAGGGTTCGGTACTGCTGCAGTCAACGCCCTCATTGAGTTTTGCTTTTCACAGCTAAAAGTCACGCGTATAGAAGTGGTTTGTTCCCCTGAGAACCTAGCCAGTCAAAAGCTGATCGAGAAATGTGGTGGGCTATTTGAAACGCGTGCGCGAAATCGGTTTATATTTGATGGTCTTGCTCAAGATGGCTTGGTTTACTCGATCATTCCGTAACCAATTCCACACATAAAAAAAGAGCGCTAAGCGCTCTTTTTTTACACATGAAGCTTATTAGTGAAGCTTTAAATTTGGTCGTAGAACTCGGTTAATACGACCCATCAAGATGATCAGTGCGGTCTTAAATAGACCGTGCAACGCCATCTGGTGGAGGCGATATAGTGAAATGTAAACCACACGAGCAATGCGACCTTCAACCATCATTGAGCCTTTGGTCAAGTTCCCCATCAAACTACCTACCGTAGAGAAACGGCTCAGTGACACCAATGAACCCTTGTCTTTGTAGACATAAGGTTTTAGCTCACGACCGTTCAGCTTCGCGACGATATTGTAGAAAGCTCGGGTCGCCATCTGGTGTGCAGCCTGAGCGCGTGGTGGCACAAATGAACCATCGGCTTGGGTACACTGAGCCAAATCACCAATAACGAAAATGTCATCATCACGAGTGGTTTGTAGTGTATCTTTAACCACTAACTGGTTGATGCGGTTAGTCTCAAGACCTGCAATATCTTTGATGAAATCTGGTGCTTTAATACCCGCAGCCCACACCATGATCTGAGCTGGGATCTTATCTCCATCTTTTGTCGTCAGACCATCTTCATCAGCTTGGGTTACCATGGTCGCGGTGCGAACATTCACCCCCAATTTAGTCAGCTCTTGATGTGCTGCTGAAGAGATACGTGGAGGCAAAGCAGGAAGAATACGTTCGCCCGCTTCGACAAGATTGACATTTAGCTTGCTTGAATCTAGATCGCCAAAACCATACGTTCTTAGCTCTTTGACAGCATTGTGTAATTCAGCAGAAAGCTCTACCCCCGTAGCACCCGCACCGACGATGGCAATATCAACCGTACCATTACCGTTCTTAGCATGAAGTTTAAGGAACTCATTGTTCATTTCTGTACGGAAACGATGAGCCTGTTCAGGGCTATCAAGGAAGATACAGTGTTCACGCACACCAGGAGTGTTAAAGTCGTTTGAAGTGGAGCCAATCGCCATCACTAGAATGTCATATTCTAGCTCGCGGCTCGGGATCAAAAGTTCACCGTGCTCGTCTTTCAGTTCGCAAAGCTTAATGACCTTACGCTCACGGTCGATATCTTGCAGACCGCCCATTTGAAAGTCAAAGTGGTGGTTTTTTGCGTGTGCGCGATAGCTTAACGCGTCAACGCCTTCATCCAATGAGCCTGTCGCAACTTCATGCAAAAGTGGTTTCCATAAATGGCTTGCCTTGCGGTCAACCAAGGTGACTTTTGCTCGTCCTTTGCGGCCTAATGTGCGACCAAGTTTAGTCACAAGCTCAAGACCACCTGCACCGCCGCCTACTACGATAATTCGTGTCACAGCATCTCTCCTCAAAATTATAATAAAACTTAATCGAGTCGGTATTCCGCCTCGATGGAATTCTGTATTTTTGGGACACCTAGGGTTTTAACCCATCAGAGGTTCCGACCTAGAGGGACATAAAATGTGACATGCTAATGGATAAAGAGTCATTAGACTCCGAGCCAATTGTTAAAACAATCACTCGTTGATGGGCAGATTTTCCATCCGCTCTCAATTTTTTTTGATATTTATCAAAAAATTTGTAATTAGCTCATTATATCTAGCTTAATAGGACACGCAACCAAAGATTGCACTTATCTCAGCGATATTTATATTCTCAGCATAGATTTAGAACAAAAAAAAGCGGCACTAGTGATTTCATGCCGCTTTAAACAAAATAGTGGTGTTTAACTCTTTTTGAATGCCTCTATCGTTTTGAGGTGCTGAGAGATCTTCTTAAACTTATGAGACTGCGTTTCATCCCAGATGATGTCGTAGTAATCTTCTAACTCAGCTGCGGTTTTACGATTGTCGTGTACTTCATCCTCTTTCGATAAAATCACTAGGCAGCGGCCTTTGTTCTTGGTTCTGAACTCAGAGACGCACTTAGTCGCAATATCTTCGTACTCTTCAGGACGGTCAATTCGCCCCTGCATGGTTAGCTCAGGATGAAGATTTGGATTAAACATGACTTGCTTAATACCACACAAGAAGCCAATTCGTTCTGACCAGTAAGCACCAAGACCCACACCACATATCACCGGCTGAGTATCACCTGCTTGCTCGATAACTTTGTGTACTTCTTTGAGTAAGTGCTGCATATCGTGCTTTGGATGGAGAGTACTGTAGTTGATAAAACGCACGTCATCGTCGATGAACTGCAGTTGCAGTACTTTTTCGTGGTTGCCTGGGCTGGTCGAATCAAAACCATGTAAATAAATAATCATTGTATATCCCCCGATCCTTGTGGTTTAAATCTACCACGAAAACTAAGGTTTAAAAGTCGTCATTATGAGATTCGCTGACCGAATACACTAAACAGTGATCTTAGCAACAAAACGTCTCTTTCAGTGCACGCGCTTGGGTTAAATATTGTTCATCGCCCCATAACTGGTATGCCAGTAAATACCATAGCATGGCCATCATGGTTGCTCTCGGCTTCCAAGCCATAACACCTTCAACCCAGTCATCAACACCTTCAACGCCACGTAACTGACAGTAACGATACACAGCTTCAAGTGGCTTCTCTTCCATGACGTCAATACTCAACGTCAGATCAAGACGCGGATCGGCAATTGCCGCATACTCCCAGTCGATAACCTTATT
The DNA here is from genome assembly GCF_050113735.1 of Vibrio sp. TRT 2004. Taxonomy (NCBI): domain Bacteria; kingdom Pseudomonadati; phylum Pseudomonadota; class Gammaproteobacteria; order Vibrionales; family Vibrionaceae; genus Vibrio; species Vibrio sp. TRT 2004. The sequence continues at coordinate 62,135 of NZ_JBNJOH010000005.1, forward strand.
ACCCTGCTCTGTCTTGACCATGTTGTAGCCAGCTAAATCAAAATGACACAAGGTATGCCCTACATCGGCAAGACTCGGTGCCGAACGCCACTGAGTATAGATAGCAAGATAAGGATCCACTTTGTATTCATCATTAAGCAACATCCAATAGTGATCCACTCGCGCCGTATAATTAAAAGGCGCTACGGGAATGCGCTTAATATCGACTTCATGAACTTTCACCATTGTCTTTAATAACGAGTCAAAAGTGAGATCATTGGTCAAGGGTTGCCCCTCAATCCAATCAACCAGTAGTCCTTGATCGTTGATATGAATGGCTTTCGGAGCCAAATGGCTGGATTCAATAGCGGAGAGGATTTGATACTCTTGAAAACGAGATATCGAAAAGGCTTGGGTAATATGGGTGGTAGGTCGCCATACATAGGCTTGACCGTCGCTGGTCACTACCTTCCAACAACGATTTGTCAGCCCCCCGGTTAGCGTTTGGGCATAATCAGGGGGCATAGCGAAGAAGTGATCTAACGACGACAATGAACGGTCCAGAGAACATGCTTCATTCCAAGACATACGCGCCATAGTTCACTCCTTCCGCTTAGAGAGCCATTACAGACCTAAAAAGCTTTTCGATTCTTGTTTACGGATTTCTGTTTCGTCCGCCCACTCAATCAAGCCAGTTTCAAGATCCATCAGACGCATTGTCATCTTGTAGTAAACGTCTTTGTCGCTACCTGCGTTTTTCGCGATGCTAGAGAGGTTTCCGTAAAGCATGTACTGAGCGCCAACCATCTTACCAAACTGAATAGCGGTACTTTGATTGACGAGTTCATCGTTATTCTGGAAGTTCAATTGTTCACGAACAGATTCCACTCGATCCATATCGACGAAGCGGAATTTACCAGAATTCAACATCTTAGTACTGATGGTATCGGTGATGGATTCAGTATCAATATGCTCACTGGTTTTGTTTTTGATACGCTCGACAAACACGATCGGACGCGAATCTCGTGTAATAGCGGAAACAGAACCAGACATCATCATGCTGTCGACCATTTCACCAGCGATTTTCTGTAGGTCAGTTGAACCAAAGTCAATCGTTGTTGTTTCAACGGCTTGAGCGTCTCCGTAGCTTACTTGGTTTGAACAACCACCCAAAACGACAGCTAAACCAAGTAATGCAATAACACTTTTCTTCATTGTTGGTTCCTTAAATCTCTAAAGTTTAGTTATATTGTTAATTATTAAGTTGACGAATCTGTACTCGGAACTGGGTTCCGTTTGGATTGACAGATACCTCAGAAATTGAAATCTCTTCAGTACCACGAATCACTGCCTGACGCCATGGTCCTTGCTTGTTGTTAACTTCTAAACCTTGATCGTCATACCAGTAAAAACGGTATTGGACATACTGGTCACCAGTGTACTGACTGATTAATCGAACTACGCCTCGCGCTCTACCATCCACCTGAGTGGTCGATATATCGTCTATGGTTAAGCGACCGGCAAGTACATTGTCACCAAATAAAACGGTTTGTGACGCTCCATCAATACGAAGCCCAGCGGTATTCTCTGCACAACCTAGCAGAGTTAATGCCATCACTGCTGAAATAAGCCATTTTTTCATCGTATGTTCCCTAACTGTTTATGCCAGATGGTTGAACTCTCACCTTGACGAGACAGCCAAACTAACGCGGTTCGACCAGCTTCGACATTAAAGGTGTAGTCCTGACCATTAATCTTCATTTTTTGCTCACCCGGTTCAACGACAGCGCTAGCGCTGTATATCTCACCAGGCAGAGTAAGCCAACTACGTGTGTCGGGTTGTTCTGTTAACGTATTCCAAACATTGAACAGCAGATTGCCGACATCATCACCTTTAGCCGCTTCTTTCCTCAATTGATCCTTAGCCCAAACTCGCAACGCCTGTCGAATCACGATCGACGGCATACGTTCAGACAAGTCGCGTTGTGCCATCAAGTTAACATCCGTCAACAGACTTCCACTAAGATGGTCATTGTTCAAGGTTATTGGTGAAAAAGCCTCACTCTGCACCTGAGGATAATATGGCAAGGCTATAGAATACCACGCGCCATCTCCACGACTGTCATATAACGGCAAAGCTTGTTTCCAGCCCTGCAATGCCTCAACAACACCACGTTCATCAATGACGATGACCCTTCCTTTGCCGCTCTCTAAGTAACTGGCCTTGCCGTAACGTTGTTCGAGTTTTACCAAGTCTTCTCTCATGCCGAGACGCTTTGCCACTCGTTTGGTGCCATCTATGACTTGTTGATTATCCGGCATTACGGCCAACGCTCGGCGGTAGTCAACATAAGCACTGTTCAAATCATTGTCAGCTTCATACAGTAAAGCCGATAAATAAAGTAAATAACCACTTTGTACCGCCTGAAGGGTTTTGCCTGCGTCTGGGTAGTTCGACAATACAGAGCCTAAGTTTGGCGTTAAACCCTGTTGCTCCATCTGATTCTGGGCTGACTCGAGATCTTTTTCTCGATCCTTACGCGCTTGCTCCTGAACTTGGTTGGCTCGTCTCATCTCAATCAAAGCCCCCTCCAAGTCATTTTGCTTCAGGTAGTTTAATCCTAGATAGAGATGGAGAAAGCCAAGTTCGTAGTCAGCAGGTTGGTAGGTGTTGAGATTATCATTGACCGCCAACGCACTCAGGCTCATCGCACTTTGAGTGACTGACACAGTCGCTTGATCTTGCTGAACTCGAACAGCTCTATCACTTAGCCCAAGTGCTTCCTTACTCTCAGGATATTGCTGGTTCAGGAAGTAGACTCGGCCACTTTCAAAATTATCCAGAATATCGCCTGCGACGTAGTCAGGCAGAGCCGCCTCCGCTTGTTGGTAATCACCGCTTTTTACTAACTGATGTAACTCGCCATTTTGTGCACTGTAATGACTAAAGAGATTACCTGCAGATAAGTTTGCGCAAGCAGAGAGCGCTAATGAGCACCCCAAAATGAACGCGAGTCGAATGTGGTTATGCACTTCGTACCCCAAAGTTATGCTAAAAGCATGGTTACACCGACCATGCTTTAATTTGATGTAGTTCTAGGACAACAACAGTCCGTTTTGGTTCGGAATCGTCAATGACGGTATTAGCTCATAAGCATTGGGCCTAGCGGGCGACCGCCGACTAGATGCATGTGGATATGATAAACTTCCTGACCACCGTGTGCGTTACAGTTTACGATGAGACGATAACCGTTCTCGGCAATACCTTCTTCTTTTGCAAGCTTACGCGCGACCGTAAACATGCGCCCCATTACCAATTCATCTTCATCTGCGACGTCATTCACTGTCGCAATAAGCTTGTTTGGAATGATAAGGATATGACTTGGCGCACGTGGGTTAATATCACGAAACGCAGTGACTAAATCATCTTGATAAACGACGTCTGCTGGAATTTCCTTGCGGATGATTTTACTGAAAATGGTTTCTTCAGCCATGAAGCACTCCATCTTTATGGTGTTATTAAATGAATGCTTTCGAGTATGCGTCAAGCTTCGCAAGATCACAATAAAAAACAGTGTTCACTTCTCTTAAACGGCGTACGGATAAACTACCGTATCTAATTTTGTATTGTGCGTCATAAAATGCGCGTCTCGTAATCAATACAATGGCCTCCTTTTTGTTACTTTTTTAAGACTTTATTAATTTAGGGAGAGGTCTATGAAAGGCTCAGTAATTAGGCGTATGTACGCGGGCTTTGCATTGATCATTGTTTTGTTCATCATTACCACGTTAATGATGATGCGGGGAATGCAGCAAATTCATAATAATTTCGAAGAGGTGTCCAACACTTCTTTACCCTTGGTCTCACAAGCCAACAATACTAGCGTCGCTCTGTTGTCTGCTGACAAACTTTTCAAAGACTTTTTGACGACTCAAAGCTTCGAACGTATGGAGCAGTTGGCTGAACAATTTGTCGCGACCAAACAGGCCTACAGCGAACAACTCGACGCGTTACAAAAAGTAAGTAGCGGTCAGACTGAATTGGAGCAATCGCTCGTTCAGTTGAGAGAGATGGAACAGGGTTACTTCGCCGAAGCCGAACAAGCAATGGCTAACTACCGCGCGATGTTTGAAGCGCAAGCCCAAGTTCAAAAGTCCACTCGCCAATTCCAACGTTTACATTCGGAATTAACTCTTGGCATGAAGGAGTACGTTGATGACCAAAGTAGTATCTCCGTAAAAGTCATGGCTAAGAGTTACTTCATCAAACTCAAGGATGCCGAGCTCACGACATCAGACGCGTTAGCCAGCAGTGATACCGAGTTGGTTAACCAAGCTGTGGCAAAAAACAAGAAAGCCGTCACTCACCTCAATTATGCATATCGAGGCCTGACTGCTCAGATGCCTGAGATTAAAAATGCCTTCGACGAGTCTGTACAACAATTTACTCGCGACGTCGGTCAAAAAGGCGGGGTACTTGATCAACACAGTACCTACCTAATAGCCAAAGATGCACTTTATGCCAACATTACCAATCTGACAGAACAAGTCGACGCTACCATGGCCTTACTGACCTCTTTCGCCGAAATTGCTCAACAAGGTTTAACCGCCTCACTTGAGGAAGCAGGACAAGTCTATGAACAAGGCGTATTACGTTCAATTTCGATTGGCGCCGTGGTTATTGTAATGGCAATTGGTATCGGTTATCACATCGCCCAAAGTGTTCGTCAGCCTCTTACGCGAATTCTTGGCACACTTGAGTCCTTGACCCAAGGCGATATGACGCAGCGAATTGACATCCGCTACAATAATGAGTTCAGTAAAGTCAGTAGCCATATCAATTCACTGGCTGAGAACCTGCATGGCATCCTCGTTCGACTTAATGATGCCTCTAATGATCTGACCCAGACCGCAGAGACAAACCAAACCACTTCGACACAAGCACAAAGTCAACTCAGCCAACAGCGCGAGCAAACAGCCAATGTTGCGACAGCGATGACTGAAATGGCGCATTCTGTCCAAGAAGTCGCTCAAAGCGCGCAGAACTCACAACAAATGGTTGAGAAAGTAGAGATTTCCGCAGAATCTGGTCGCCAAATCATGGGCAGCAATATCACTACGATTAATCAGCTTGAAACCAGATTGAATCAGTCAGTAGATGCCGTGAAAGATCTACAAACCATGAGCGGTAAGATTGGTAGCATCCTTGATGTTATTCGCAACATTGCCGAACAAACCAACTTATTGGCTCTCAACGCTGCGATTGAAGCGGCGCGAGCGGGTGAGCAAGGACGTGGCTTTGCCGTGGTAGCAGACGAAGTCCGTGTGTTGGCTCAACGAACAACAGAGTCGACCTCTGAAATAGAAAACATGATCAGCAACCTTCAAGGCAGTTCAAGCTCGGCGAACAAAGTTATTCAGAGCTGTATGGATGATATGGTGTTGTCGGTTGAACAAGCATCCAGCGCCAATAGCGCAATGGAAGAGATTCAAGGCTTGATCATGGAAATCAGTCAGATGAGTGGTCACATTGCTCAAGCCGCCAACGAGCAAAGCGAAACCACCCATGATATTGCTCGAAACATCGAAGAGATAAACGCTATCGCCGATTCGAGCTACCAAGCAATGGCCGAGATAGCCGCGACCAGTCATAACCTCTCCACTCTGGCTAACCAGCAAGGCGAACTGGTGCACCGATTTAAGCTCTAGTAAGTCAACTCAGTGTAATTTATTGAGTTTGGGCGACTATTTTCCTTAGTCGCCCTTGTTTTTTATACCCCATGTCATTATATGGTTAGTAAGGCTTGTCCACTTTTCATTTACCTTTTCGCAAGCCTAACATGAGGAATATATATGGCAGTTCATGTTGGCATCATAGACCAAGATCCTATCCGTCTGGTGACCCCACTTCTAGACCATCGCACCATCAGTGACCACATCGTTTTTATTGGCGTCAAAGCCCAACAAGATATGTATCACCGCCTTCATAGCGTGCTGGGAAAACGTAACATTACCTCTGAGTTTTTTGAAATTCCAAATGTTGCAAACACCTCCAAGATAAAACAGTCCATCACTCAGTTAGCCGAAAACCTCAAAGCTCGTGGTGAGCAGGTTAAGCTCAATGCCAGTTGTGGATTACGTCACCGCCTACTCTCTGTCTACGAAATTTTCCGTACTTATCACTGGCCAATTTTTGTTGTAGAACCAAACAGCGATCGCTTGTGCTGGCTATATCCTGACGGGCTCGACGACAACCAAGTTCAAGATCGAATTACCATTGATGATTACCTCACTGTTTTTGGCGCTCGAGGAGAATTCAACGACCACCATCTACCGGAACAGCTTGACCAAAAGCTTTATCAGCTTGGTGAGAAATGGGCTAGCAACGCTTTAGAACTTGGTCCTGGTCTCGCGACGCTTAACTATCTCGCGACAACCTGTCGTAAAGAGCAACGTTTAGATGTGGAGCTATCGGAAAAACAGCAAGGTTATCGTGAGCTCAATATGCTTCTTTCTGATCTTGTCGCGGCAGAAATTGCCACTTATGACAATGGCGTCTTAACGTTTGCCAATGAGGATGCCCGTCGTTTCTCTAATGGTGAATGGCTAGAAACCTTAGTACACAGTACCGTTCGTCAGATTCAGCAAGATATGCCCACTATCCAAGACCATTCACTGAACGTACAGGTTTATCGTCAGCTCGGCGATAGAGAAGTACGTAATGAGCTCGATGTCGCGTCGGTAGTGAATAACAAGCTACACATCATCGAATGTAAGACGAAGGGAATGCGTGACGATGGTGATGACACTCTTTACAAACTTGAATCATTGCGTGATTTATTGGGCGGGTTACAAGCTCGCGCCATGCTGGTTAGCTTCCGTCCACTAAGACATAATGACATTACTCGCGCTGAGGATCTTGGTTTAGCTCTGATTGGTCCAGACGAGCTAAAAGATCTAAAACGTCACCTGACTGAGTGGTTTACCGAAGCGGGTGGTAGCGACGATCAGTGCTCTGACTGCTAAAGCCACAACAAAAAAAACCGCCTTTTAGGCGGTTTTTTCAATTTTGTCGAAAACAACTGAATTAGCAATCATCTTCTGTGAAGTTCGTTGGTAAGGTGGTCTTCATCTGATTCCAGATTTGCGCACTTTCAATACCATAGTGACGAACAACAACTAAAATCTGCTCGCGATTGCCTGTTTCACAGACTTCGAGCAAATCACGGTAGAATTGCAGTGCAAGTTCACGTGCTTCTGGGTTTGAGAAGTAGTAGCTGCCCACTCGGTCATACAGTTTTTTCAAGCCATTGAAAATCAAACCATAAATCTGATTACCTGAATGGAACGCCAAGCGTTGGAACAACATGTAATCATAGAAGTTGAACGTTTTAGCAATTAAAGTTGCCTGACGTTTCGCTTCATCCTTTTCACCATCGTCTTTTACATGTTGACGGATCTTATCTGCGTATGGAGACGATTCCATAAACACATCCCAAGATTCCGCGGCAACCAGTGCTTCACATGAATTGATTACGTTGGAGATGGTTTTTTCCGCGCTCTCTTTATTCGCTTTGAATGCATAGCGCATAAAGATTGGACTGATATTTGTCCGTGCTGCAAGCAAGTCTTCAACAATCGAGGTCGCATTATCTGCATCCAACGTCATTAACGTATCGAGGATGTGCAAACCTGACGTTTCCATGAATTGATTTACACGTGTCGGTTTACCGTGTTGAATGGTTAACCAGCCATCACGTGCAAGGCGTTGCAGTACTTCACGTAAAGTAGTGCGTGTAACACCAATCAGTTCAGAGAGCTCACGTTCGGCTGGTAGAATAGAACCTGGAGGGAAACGCCCTTTCCAAATACTCTCAATAATGTATTTTTCTGCGAATCCTGCTGGGCTCTTTGCCTTAATGACCATTTATAACTTATCCAATCTTGTATTTTTATGGGTCTAATGAAACTCATCATACCACTAGTTCTAACATATCGGAAACCATCACTCTGTAAACACTCAGTAAACGTGCGTCAAAACCACAATAGAGCTATAGCTCTAAATATATGCAGAATTCATTGACAGACATTGGTCAACGAAATAGCGGAATTTTCAATTTTAACATATTATAAACATTGATCACCCCTTATATATCCAGCTCCATCCGCAAAATTTAAGATTTAATAATTGCAATCTTTACAGGTAATTTTCATTCATTATTATTACATATTCTTTCTTATTCTAAGCTTTCAAACGTCAGCTCTCATTAAACCTTGTTTTTCACAACTCTCATCCTGTTTTTACGCCACTTTGATCGCGTTTTTAAACAAAAGTTTGTAGATAAAAACGCTAGCGTTATTTTTCCCATTGACTAAATTTCTTCGAAGAGTACAGTGGCGACCAAAGTAAAGGAGTGCTTGTTTTTCTCAGGGAGTGACTTGGCAAGACCACATGAACGTGATCTCGATGTTGTTTTTCTAAGTCACTGTTGAATCAGGTTGGTTCCTATTTAGGGGTATTTCCCCCCTAGACAGAACAAGTAGCCTGCTGGTTAATAGATACAAGCACTTGCAGTGTCTATTCATAACAACATATAAGAGTATTTGAATCATGCCGATGTCACTCGGAAATGCATTTATTAAGAACTTTCTTGGTAAAGCCCCAGATTGGTATAAAATTGCCATCATTTCATTCTTAATCATTAACCCTCTCGTTTTCTTCTTTGTCGACCCATTTGTCGCTGGTTGGTTACTCGTCGCTGAGTTTATCTTCACGCTTGCCATGGCATTAAAGTGTTACCCACTTCAGCCTGGTGGTTTGTTGGCAATTGAGGCGGTTGCTATCGGTATGACGAGCGCAGAGCAGGTTAAGCACGAACTTGTCGCCAACATCGAAGTACTGTTACTGCTGGTCTTCATGGTTGCAGGTATCTATTTCATGAAGCAGCTACTGCTGTTTATCTTTACTAAGATACTGCTTGGTATTCGCTCTAAGAGCATGCTATCGCTAGCTTTCTGTTTCGCGGCGGCTTTCTTATCGGCATTCCTTGATGCTTTGACCGTTATCGCTGTTGTTATCAGTGTTGCAGTGGGTTTCTACGCTATCTACCACAAAGTCGCATCAGGACAAGGCCCGCATGCATCACACGACCATACTCAAGATGATCACCTCTCAGAGCTAACTCGTGATGACTTAGAAAACTACCGCGCTTTCCTTCGCTCACTGCTTATGCACGCAGGTGTCGGTACGGCACTTGGTGGTGTAATGACCATGGTTGGCGAACCGCAAAACCTAATCATTGCCGACCAAGCAGGCTGGCAATTTGGTGAGTTCATCATTCGCATGCTGCCAGTGACGGCGCCGGTTTTCATCTGCGGTATGGTGACTTGTGTATTAGTCGAGAAGCTCAAAGTTTTTGGCTACGGCGCACGCTTACCTGAAAACGTACGTCAGATCCTAGTCGACTTCGACAACGAAGAGCGCAAAAAACGTACAAACCAAGATGTTGCCAAACTATGGATCCAAGGCATCATCGCTGTCTGGTTGATTGTAGGTCTAGCGCTTCACTTAGCAGCAGTAGGTTTGATCGGTCTTTCGGTGATTATCCTCGCAACTGCGTTTACGGGCGTAATTGAAGAACATTCTATGGGTAAAGCGTTCGAAGAGGCTCTGCCGTTCACAGCACTACTCGCGGTATTCTTCGCTGTCGTAGCGGTAATCATTGACCAGCAACTATTCAAGCCAGTGATTGACGCGGTACTTCATGTTGAAGATAAGGGAGTTCAGTTGGCTCTGTTCTACGTGGCGAACGGTTTGCTGTCGATGGTATCAGACAACGTATTCGTTGGTACGGTGTACATCAACGAAGTTAAGACGGCTCTTATCGAAGGTGTTATTACTCGCGAGCAGTTTGATTTACTAGCGGTTGCAATCAACACAGGTACGAACTTACCATCAGTTGCTACCCCTAACGGTCAGGCAGCATTCCTGTTCTTGCTGACGTCTGCATTAGCTCCTCTAGTCCGCCTTTCATATGGCCGTATGGTGCTGATGGCACTGCCTTATACCCTAGTGCTAGCACTGGTTGGTTTAGCAGGTATTGTGTTCTTGGTAGAACCAATGACCGCTTGGTTCTACGACGCTGGTTGGATTATGCCTCACGTGGGTGATATTGCCCCAGCAGTATCTTCTGGACACTAAATAGTAAAAGTTTTTGTTGATAGAGAAACTTTTCCGCGATAAAAAGCTCTGATAACTCAGAGCTTTTTTATTACTACAGGATATCTGTGTGAACATTCTTTCCAGTATCAAAACATTTTCACAAAGACGACTGTCTTGGTTGTTGCTGTTACTCTTCGTTGTTTTCTTTGAAGCATGCGCCCTCTTCTTTCAACATGTGATGATGCTATCACCATGTGTGATGTGTATCTATGAGCGCGTTGCAATGCTCGGCATTGGTGGAGCAGCATTAGTTGGTTTAATTGCCCCAAACAACCCTGTTATTCGTTGGCTAGGTCTTGCGGCATGGGGCGCGAGCTCATACAAAGGTCTGACTTTGGCATTACAGCACGTTGATTACCAATTTAATCCATCACCATTCGCTACCTGTGACCTGTTTGTGACCTTCCCAGACTGGGCACCGCTCAACAAGTGGGTTCCATGGATGTTTGAAGCTTACGGTGACTGCAGCAAGGTGGTGTGGCAATTCCTGACTCTATCAATGCCACAGTGGCTAGTGGTGATTTTTGCTGCAAACTTAGTGGCGTTGGCTGTTGTAGTGGTTGCGCAATTGGCGAAGAGTAAGCGATAGAGAGTCGTGAAAAGTTTGAAGGGTTGGCACATGGTGTCAACCCTTTCTTTTTATATCTGGAGGATTAAATTACAAAGGAGCTGACCTGCCAGTATCTTGCGACTCACTCACCACAGATATGTCTCGCAGGGCGGAGTTCGTTCTCGACTCTCGCAGCGAAGCATTCTCGCCCTCTCTAAACAGCGGGCGACGCCCGCTAGTTCATTTCCCTACCGGGAGCTGGTGCCAACACTTCACGGTTGCCGTTGTGACCTGGCGCACTGACGATACCTTGTGCCTCAAGTTGTTCGACAATTCGAGCCGCTCGGTTGTAGCCAATCTTAAAGCGGCGCTGCACCCCTGAAACTGAGCCACGACGTGACTGAACCACGTGTTCGACGACTTGGTCAAACAGTGGATCCATCTCTTCATCATCTTCCAATTTCTCACCCGGCAACAGCGCGTCAGGCCCTTGATCGCCATGAGTGATTTCATCAATGTAGTTTGGTTTTCCGCGCGCTTTCCAGTTGTTCACTACCGCATGAACATCATCATCCGAGGCGAATGCGCCGTGAACACGTACAGTGTGACTAGAACCTGGAGGCAAGTAGAGCATATCACCCATGCCAAGTAGCGACTCTGCGCCACCCTGATCCAAGATGGTACGAGAGTCCGTCTTAGTCGAAACGGTGAATGCCACACGTGTTGGTATGTTGGCCTTAATTAAGCCGGTGATAACGTCAACGGAAGGACGCTGTGTCGCCAGAATCAAGTGAATACCGGCGGCACGGGCTTTCTGAGCAAGTCGAGCAATCAGTTCTTCAACCTTCTTGCCGACTACCATCATAAGATCAGCGAATTCATCAACGATAACAACAATATATGGTAGCTTTTCTAATAGCGGAGCATGTTCATCCATACTGTCGCCCGGCTGCCAAAGCGGATCGTGAATCGGATGCCCCGCTTCTGCTGCCATTTTTAGCTTATCGTTGAAACCTTTAATGTTACGTACCCCGAGTAACGACATCAGCTTATAGCGTCGTTCCATCTCACCCACACACCAGCGGAGTGCGTTGGATGCGTCTTTCATGTCGGTAACAACTTCTGAAAGGAGGTGCGGTATCCCTTCATACACGGATAATTCCAGCATTTTAGGGTCAATCATGATAAAGCGAACCTCTTCAGGTGTGGCTTTATATAGCATGCTGAGAATCATGACGTTGACACCCACAGACTTACCGGAACCTGTGGTACCCGCCACCAGAACGTGTGGCATTTTAGACAGATCGGCAACCACGGCCTCTCCGGCAATGTCCTGACCAAGTACAACCGTCGTTGGAGACTTGGCTTCAATAAACTGCTGGCTGCCAACCACATCCGAGAAGAAAACCGTCTGTCTACTCATGTTGGGTAGCTCTAAACCAACATAAGGTTTGCCTGGAATCACTTCGACAACACGAACCGCCATCGCAGATAGCGAACGAGCTAAATCCATCGACAAACTAGAGATTCGGCTTACTTTAACACCCGGTGCGAGATCGAGTTCAAATCTTGTAATGACAGGGCCTGGGAAGATATCAACAACGGTTGCCTGAATCTTGTAGTCTGCCAGTTTGGCTTCTACCAGACGAGCGATATTCTCCAGCGCTTCGCGATCAATAAAGTTTTCTCGTTTTTCTGGATGATACAACAGCTCAAGAGTTGGCATCGGCTCAAGAGGTTTTGGCAGATTTGGCTCGTGCTGAACCAAAAATGGATTCTGCTGGGCAACCACTTTTGCTTTCGCTTCTTCAACTAGGTTGTGCAGAGCCGCCGCGTCTTTATCAGCAATGTCTTCTGCCTCTAGTGGATGAACCATTTCAGCCGCAGAATCTTCAACGACATCAAAGGATGAAATAACAGGTTCCTGATACTCTTCGTCAGGGGTAATTTCAGAAGAGATTTGTGCCAAGTCAGAATCGCTAATTGAAGGCTGAATAATCTCTTCTTCAACCAAGTCAGTGTGCCAAGGCAGATCAACCCTCTCTTGATTCGATGATTCTGACGGTAATGGTGCTGACTCTTGTGCGGAAACAACACTGAGTTGCTCTTCCACACTCGCGGTAACCTCTGGGCTTGGCGCAAGATCATCAACGCTACGCGCAGCATTTTCTAACTCTTCAATCGTAGCACCAAGTTGCTTGGTTCTTTCAAGCGTTGGTGCTGGGTCGATCGGTTCTACCTCCGCATGATTGGTCATTGCGGAGAATTCCATCGATGGTTCAACCGTCGTTTGCCACTCTGGTTCTGCTGTCTCACGAACCTGAGGTTGAGGCGTAGGTTCTACGGCTTTGACCGTTGCCATCTCTGGCATATGGATATTAAAGCGTCTTTCACTTTGCGTTGCTGGCTGGGCTTGTGGTTGGGCTTCTTCAGGGTCAATGGATAGAGAATCCGCACTTTCGTAATGATTGAGTTCCGCTTCGAGAACTTCATCCTGACGACCTCTCATCTTGTTAACCAACAGAGTAATGAGTTGGATGGTTTTCTCTCCGAGCCAATCAACTATCGACAGCCATGAAATACCCGTGAGCAAGGTAAACCCTGCCCCCCACAGGAAAAGAAAGACCAAAGTGGTACCTAAAACATTCAGTGTCGGAAGGGCAAGACTGGTCAAGACATCACCGATCACCCCGCCAGAGGAGAAATACCAGATATCGTCGAAGTTGATATCCGCCAAACCACAGCTGGTCAAAATGATGACCGTGAGACCTAACAATCGAGCCCCCCAAAGCATGAGGTCGAGCGTTTCACCTTCTTCGCGTTTGCGTAACATGACCCAGGCCGTTGCCGTCACCACAAATGGAATCACATAAGCTAAAGAACCAAAAACAAAAAACAGCGTATCCGCCAACCAAGCTCCCACGAGCCCACCAGCGTTATCTATCTCTCCCCCCCATGCGGTTTGCGACCACGAAGGATCGGCGGCACTAAAGGTCGTCAATGCCACTGATAGGAATATCGAAATTAAAACAATCACGATCAAGCTACATTCCTGAAGGCGTTGTGGACCGCTGAGGCGGGACGTCGGTGATTCCTCACCCGTCTTAATGATCGTATGTACTTTATTTTTGGTTTCTTTAAACATAACCAACTTTATCTATGTGAAACACCAATGAGCGAAGAGGCTCTGATCGGTAAGAAAAAAATAGTCCGAGCAGCAACGCTACTCGGACTATCGATTTAACCATATCAGGCGCAAAAACCCAATTGCTTAAAGTCAGAATATCGAAAGCTATTAGGACTTTAGGCTTGAGATCATGTCAGAACTATCGAGTTTTGATCACCAACTGGTTGGTTTGTTTGACTTCTTCCATTACCACGTATGTTCGTGTGTCGTTAACACCTGGTAAACGAAGAAGCGTATCACCCAGAAGCTTACGGTAAGCACTCATGTCTGATACACGTGTTTTTAACAAATAGTCAAAGTCACCAGAAACTAGGTGACACTCTTGAATATCATCCAGTTTCTGCACCGCAGTGTTGAACTGCTCAAACACGTCTGGTGCACCTCGGTTTAACGTAATCTCTACAAACACGAGTAATGACGCGTCGAGATATTGCGGGTTAAGCAATGCGGTATAACCCGTAATGTACCCCTGGCGCTCTAAACGACGTACACGTTCCAAACACGGTGTAGGAGAAAGTCCTACACGTTTTGATAACTCTACGTTCGAAATTCGACCATCTTTCTGCAACTCATTAAGAATGTTGCGGTCGATGCGATCTAGATCCTTGGACGGCTTTTTATTGTTGTCTGCCATTTTTTATTCCACCTTATTACTTCCTTGCAAAAAAATATACTACAACTTTTTAATATTCAGTATCAAATTTTATTCAAACATATCTATACTAGATATTAATTCGACAGAATTACCCTACAAACAGTTAATACAACCATCATAGTTTATACAACTAACATAAAATGAGGATTCAGGATGATTATTGGCGTACCTAAGGAAATCAAAAACCACGAATACCGTGTTGGTATGATCCCAGCGAGCGTTCGCGAGCTAGTGTCTCAAGGTCACCAAGTTTTTGTTGAAACTAATGCCGGTTCAGGCATCGGTTTTTCAGACGATGATTACATCGCTGTAGGCGCATCCATTCTTCCTACCGCTGCTGACGTTTTCGCGAAAGCAGAAATGATTGTAAAGGTTAAAGAACCTCAAGCTGTCGAGCGAGCTATGCTTCGAGAAGGGCAAATTTTATTTACTTATTTGCACCTAGCACCAGATTTTCCACAAACTGAAGAGCTAATCAAGAGCAAAGCTGTCTGTATAGCATATGAGACTGTAACAGATAATATGGGTAGGTTGCCACTACTTGCGCCAATGTCTGAGGTAGCAGGTCGCATGTCTATTCAAGCGGGTGCACAAACTTTAGAGAAATCTCACGGTGGTAGCGGCCTTCTGATTGGCGGTGTACCTGGTGTTGAGCCAGCTAAAGTTGTAGTTATCGGCGGCGGTGTCGTTGGTGCTAACGCGGCACGTATGGCTGTAGGTCTACGCGCTGACGTAACTATCCTTGACCGTAACGTAGACGCTCTACGTCGTTTGGATGAAGAATTCCAAGGTCGTGCAAAAGTGGTTTACTCTACAGAAGATGCCATTGAGAAGCATGTTCTAGAAGCTGACCTAGTTATTGGCGCAGTACTAATCCCAGGTGCAGCAGCGCCTAAACTAGTAACAAAAGAGCATATCGCTAAGATGAAGCCAGGTTCAGCGGTTGTTGACGTAGCAATCGACCAAGGCGGCTGTTTCGAGACTTCACACGCAACAACGCATGCAGAACCAACTTACATCGTTGACGACGTAGTTCACTACTGTGTTGCAAATATGCCAGGTGCAGTTGCTCGTACTTCTACGTTTGCTCTTAACAATGCAACACTGCCGTACATTGTTAAACTTGCTAACAAAGGTTACCGCGAAGCCCTACTCGCAGACAAAGGCTTCCTAGAAGGCTTGAACGTCATTCACGGTAAAGTAACGTGTAAAGAAGTGGCTGAAAGCTTCAACCTAGAGTATGTAGAACCAGCACAAGCAATCGCTATGTTCAACTAATGTTGAATGATTGAATTGATAAAAACGCTCACTTCGGTGGGCGTTTTTTTGTTTGAGTGGCGAGTGGCGAGCAATTATTGACACAACATTTGCTATGCCAACACTTTTCACTAGAAGCTCGTCGCTTATCTTAGAACCAGCGCTCCAACGCTGACTTATCTAACTGACGAAACGCACGATTGAGTATCTGTGCTAACTCTTTATAGCGAGGACGCGATTTCATCGGTTCTAACGCACAGCCACTTTCGACAATTTTTTGGTAAATTTCGCGGTACCAGCCGGCAAGTGCTGGCGGAAGCTGAGTATTAGATCGATTCCCTAACCACCACATGCCTTGAATCGGCATACTGATCGCAAATAATGCAATGATCACGGCCTGAGGCATCGACTGGTAATTATTGAACGCCATTTGGGTAAGTACGCTGATCGCGGCAATAGCGGGCATCACTTTTACACCAAAGCGAGTTGCTTTAATGATCCGCTGCTCAGGGAATAGCATATTCAGCTCTTTGCGCATGGGCCAAATATCCATGTACTTTTGCCCGTCTCGTAGGCTGTGAACTAAACCGACTTTATTACTCATAGGGGGCTCTCTCACTTCGTCCGTGGGTCCAAAACTAAAATTTAGTTGAAAGATTCAACTATAAGGACAAAAAATTGATGAAAGTTAATATTCTTTCAAATTTTTTTTGTTATCATTGGTTATTATCGTTATCCTTTGCGGACCCACAATCTCATTGTTGCCGTTATTTACAATTTAAGCAACTCTTGAGACCTTTCTGCAGCGGATGCAAGAGTGGTTGATCTGGATCGCCACTGTCTTTTTATATGGAATTCTAAGTTTTTTTGACCAAGATTAGTACGCAGCTTGTAATGCATCGTCTATTCTTGTGATTAATTTTTATCCTAACTGATTATTACAGGTAGTCACTCATGTCAAAGCTAGTTTTAGTTTTAAACTGCGGTAGTTCTTCTCTTAAATTTGCTGTTGTTGATGCAGAAAGCGGTGATGAGCATCTAACGGGTCTTGCAGAATGTCTGCACCTTCCAGAAGCTCGTATCAAGTGGAAACTTGACGGTAAGCACGAAGCTCAACTGGGCAACGGTGCAGCTCACGAAGAAGCACTAGCGTTCATGGTAGAAACTATTCTTGCTTCTAAGCCAGAGCTTTCTGAGAACCTAGCAGCAATCGGTCACCGTGTTGTACACGGCGGCGAGAAGTTCACTCAGTCTGCACTAATTACTGACGACGTACTTAAAGGCATCGAAGACTGTGCAACACTGGCACCTCTTCACAACCCTGCTCACATCATCGGTATCAAAGCAGCTCAAAAATCTTTCCCAGCGCTGAAAAACGTTGCTGTGTTCGATACTGCTTTCCACCAAACGATGCCAGAAGAGTCTTACCTATACGCTCTTCCATACAGCCTGTACAAAGAACACGGTATCCGTCGTTACGGCATGCACGGTACTTCTCACCTATTTATCACACGTGAAGTAGCTAACATCCTTGGCAAGCCAGTTGAAGAAGTAAACATCATCAACTGTCACCTAGGTAACGGTGCTTCTGTATGTGCGGTTAAGAACGGTAAGTCAGTAGACACTTCTATGGGTCTAACTCCTCTTGAAGGTCTAGTAATGGGTACTCGTTGTGGCGACATCGATCCTGCAATCATCTTCCACCTACACGACACTCTTGGTTACTCAGTTGAGAAAATCAACAACATGCTAACGAAAGAGTCTGGTCTAGCGGGTCTAACTGAAGTGACTTCTGACTGTCGTTTCGTTGAAGACAACTACGGTGAGAAAGAAGAAGCAACTCGTGCTATGGACGTGTTCTGTCACCGTCTAGCTAAGTACGTAGCGGGTTACACAGCTTCTCTTGAAGGCCGTCTAGACGCTATCGTGTTCACTGGCGGTATCGGCGAAAACTCAGGCCCAATCCGTGAAATGGTTCTTAACCGTCTAGGCATCTTCGGTATCGAAGTCGATAGCGAAGCAAACCTTAAAGCTCGTTTCGGTGGTGAAGGCACTATCACAACAGAAAACAGCCGTATTCCAGCAATGGTTATCTCTACAAACGAAGAGCTAGTTATCGCTGAAGACACTGCTCGTCTAGCAGGTCTTTAATTGACTTAACCGGCTGACCTCGTCAGCCGGTTTTCTTACTATGGGGCTCAACTTCTATCCTCGTTTTAGTCAGGAACACGCAGTTGAGCTTTTCCCCCCAATAGCTAAAGGTACTCTACGAATGTCTCGTACTATTATGCTTATCCCTGCAAGTGCTGGTGTTGGTCTTACTAGCGTAAGCATGGGTGTTCTGCGCGCAATGGAGCGCAAAGGCGTTAAAGTTTCTTTTTACAAACCAATCTGTCAACCACGTTCTGGCGGTGATCAGCCAGATCTAACGTCAACAATCGTTGGCGCTAACAGCGATATGAAGATTGGTACACCTATGACAATGTCTGTTGCCGAAAACCTAATCGGTAATGACAACATGGATGAACTACTAGAAACAGTGGTTGAGCGTTACAACCAGATCAACAATGATGCAGACGTAACGCTTATTGAAGGTCTAGTACCAACTCGCAAGCACCCATTTGCAAACCAAGTAAACGCAGAAATCGCGGCAACACTTGGCGCTGAAATCGTGCTTGTTGCCACTCCAGGTACAGACAACCCTGCGCAACTTAAAGAGCGCATCGAAGTTGCATGTTCAAACTTCGGCGGTACTAAGAATAAGAACATTTCAGGCGTTATCATCAACAAACTGAATGCGCCTGTTGATGAAGCAGGTCGTACGCGTCCTGACCTATCAGAAATCTTTGACGATGCTGATAGTGCGAAGCAAAACGAAATGAAAGTAATGGAGATCTTTAACACATCTCCAATCCGTGTATTAGGTTGTGTGCCATGGAGCATTGACCTAATCGCGACACGTGCTATCGATATGGCTAAGCACCTGAATGCGGATATCATCAATGCTGGTGATATTAAAACTCGCCGCATTAAGAGCATCACTTTCTGTGCACGTTCGCTACCAAACATGATTGAACACTTCAAGCCAGGTTCACTGCTAGTCACTTCAGCAGACCGTCCTGACGTCATCGTTGCTGCGGCTCTAGCTGCAATGAACGGTGTTGAAATCGGTGCAATCCTTCTGACTGGTGGTTACGATATCCCAGAACAGATCGTTGGCCTATGTAAGCCTGCGTTCGATTCAGGTCTGCCTATCTTCAAAGCGCAAGGTAACACTTGGCAGACTTCTCTGAACCTACAGAGTTTCAGCATTGAAGTTCCAGCGGACGATAAAGAGCGTATCGAGTTCATCAACGAGCACGTTGCTGGCAACATCGATGGCAACTGGATCGAGTCTATGACTGAAGGTACTAAGAAGTCTCGTCGTCTAAGCCCTCCAGCATTCCGTTACCAGCTAACTGAGTTCGCTCGTAAAGCAGGTAAACGTATCGTTCTTCCTGAAGGTGATGAGCCACGTACAGTTAAAGCTGCGGCTATCTGTGCAGAGCGTGGTATCGCTGAATGTGTGCTTTTGGGTAACCCAGAAGAGATCAAACGTGTTGCTGCGCAGCAAGGCGTCGAACTCGGTGCGGGCGTAACGATCATCAACTCTGATGAAGTACGTGAAAATTACGTCGCGCGTCTCGTTGAGCTACGTGGCGCGAAAGGTATGACTGAAGTTGTTGCTCGTGAGAAGCTACAAGACTCAGTGTTCCTAGGCACTATGATGCTTGAAAATAACGAAGTAGACGGTCTAGTTTCTGGTGCAGTTCACACGACTGCGAACACTATCGTTCCTCCGTTCCAAATCATCAAGACTGCACCTGATGCGTCTATCGTATCTTCTGTTTTCTTCATGCTGCTTCCTGACCAGGTTCTGGTTTACGGTGACTGTGCGATCAACCCTGATCCAACAGCTGAACAGTTGGCGGAAATCGCTATCCAGTCTGCTGATTCAGCAGCCGCATTCGGTATCGAACCACGCGTTGCAATGATCTCATACTCTACTGGTGAATCTGGTAAGGGTGCTGATGTAGACAAAGTACGTGAAGCGACTAAGATTGCTCAAGAGAAGCGTCCTGATCTTGTTATCGACGGTCCTCTACAATACGACGCAGCGATCATGGAAAACGTAGCGGCTTCTAAAGCGCCAAACTCTCCAGTTGCGGGTAAAGCAACAGTATTCGTATTCCCAGACCTAAACACTGGTAACACGACATACAAAGCGGTACAGCGTTCAGCAGATCTAGTCTCTATCGGTCCAATGCTTCAAGGTATGCGTAAGCCTGTAAACGACCTATCTCGCGGTGCTCTCGTTGACGATATCGTCTACACGGTTGCACTAACAGCGATTCAGGCGGCTCAAGCAGAACAAGCGGAAGAGAAAGCGGTTAACTAACCCAATCTCTTATTAGTGATACAAACCCTCGCTTCGGCGGGGGTTTCTTTTATTCAAATCCGCTCAATACATCGCTAAGTACATCGCACCACCAGTCGCAACGCACCCGACCATAATGGGCGCAACCCTAATCCACAGCCGTCTATCGCCGATAGCCACCACCATACCCATTTTGACCACCGTATTGACCGAAGCGGCAATAATGATGCCTAGCATAGCGGTTGTAACACTCAGGGTATCGTTACTCTGACGACTTAAAGCCAAGGATATTGCGTCAACATCTGTGATACCCGATAAAGCGGAGAGTAGTAGAACGCCGGTATCACCGAACCATTGCAATAGTGCTTGAGATAGCAACATGATCACCGCCAATATGACACCAAAAAACAACGCTGATTGCAGAGCAAGGGGATTGGCTTGCTTGTTTGAAGGTTCAATATTGTTAACGCCACTTTTACGCCAAACCCACCATGCTGGCAGATAGAGCGCGATCATCATGGCGATGACAATTGGCCATAGCAAGGTAACTAGCTGAGGATTAATCACGGAAAGTACAATTAAGAGACGCGGGAACATAGTTCCACAACTGAGCAAAATGCCACTCGCAAGCAGAGGACTTATACTTGGTTGTTCACGTGATAGATGAGAAAACTGGAGTGTAAGCGCAGTCGAAGAACTTAAACCCGCAAACACCGAGGTAAACAAGATACCTCGTTTCGCGCCACCGATTTTTATCGCGAAATAACCAACAAATGAGATACTGGCAATCAGTACCACCATCCACCATATTTCATAGGGATTGAGCGCATTCCAAGGGCCGTAGGTTTCATTCGGCAGCAAAGGTAACATCACGATGGAAATTAGCAATAAGCGTAATCCCGCATCCAATTCATACTCTTTAAGTCGCTGTAGCGCTTGGTGCAACTCTCTTTTGTTATCCAAAACGACCGCCGTCACCACAGCAGATGCGGCTGCCAGCACAGCTTCACCGGATACAGCTAGTATGCCTAGCACAAACGTGACCAGTAGACTCACCACGCCAGTGATGCTCACGTCGGCGTTCTTTTTTTGTTGAACAACGAACGCGATACAAGCCAAGACGACTAAAGCGATCAACGCAAAGCCAATCAGTAATGGCGAATAGAGCTTCGCCAAAATTGCCGTAAGCCCACCGAGAAGGCCGACCAATGAGAAAGTACGGATACCTGCAACCCGACTGCCCTCAACACTGTTACGCATTACCCAACCACGCTGAGTACCGACAATCGCACCGAGTAACAAGGCAACAAAAAGATTCCACATCAGGTGTTCGCCGTTGACTAATCCGTTGATATCCATCCCTCAGCCCTCAAACTTTGGCTTTACTATCATAAGATTACGCAATTTGGCGGCTAAAATCGTGACTCGCCGTATAAAACTGAAAAAAACGCCACTTGTGTGGCGTTTTTGCTGAGTCGTTAACTTTTATCCCTGCCGTGAGGCGTGTCTAAATCCAGTTTGGGGCCTTTTGGCACAACTTGAGTTGGGTTAATCCCAGTGTGGCTGTAGTAGTAATGTCTCTTAATATGGTAGAAGTCTGTGGTTTCCTTAATACCTGGAATCTGATATAGCTCCTTGAGATATCCGTTAAGATTTGGATAGTCCGCGATACGTTGTTTATTGCATTTGAAGTGGCCGACATAAACCGCATCAAAACGGATCAAAGTCGTAAATAAACGCCAGTCTGCCTCCGTAATTTTAGATCCCGTTAAATAGCGATGATTGGCTAAGTGGGCATCCAGCCTATCTAGTGAGGCAAACAAACCTTCATACGCTTCTTCGTACGCATCTTGCGTTGTTGCGAATCCACATCGGTAGACACCATTGTTCACGTTTGGATAAATATAAGCATTCCACTCGTTAATTAACGCTCGCTCGTGCTCTGGGTAGTAATCATCCATATTGCCAGTAATGTGGTTGAATTCTGAGTTAAACATTCGGATGATTTCTGAAGACTCATTGCTAACGATGGTGTTGTGCTTCTTGTCCCACAGCACAGGCACCGTCACTCGCCCTGTGTAATCTGCTTTCGCTTGGGTGTAAATTTGATGCAGGCGAGTATGACCGAAAAGTGGCTCCGGCAGTCCCATTTGCCAGCCTTCAGACATCATGTCTGGGCAGACAATGGTTAAATCGATATGCTCTTCTAGACCTTTGAGCTTGCGAAAGATAAGGGTTCTATGTGCCCAAGGACAGGCAAGAGAGACAAATAGGTGGTAGCGACCAGACTCTGGTTGAAACTGCGCATCGGGTCGGTTTTTTATCCAGTTTCTAAAACCCGCATCTTCGCGTACAAATTTGCCGTTGTTTGATTTGGTGTCATACCAAACATCGTGCCACACGCCTTCGACTAGTTTGCCCATCTTCCACTCCTCACGCCAATATGTTGATGAGTTCAGTATAAAAAGAAACCTCGATAAGATTAATTAGGCAGTCTTGGTTTAGTTGTTCAAATTATTTGAATTAGTTGGTTGATGAGTAGGTCAGGCACAAAAAAACGCGGCGTCCTCTAGGACGCCGCGTTAATAGTGACAAAGCGAGTTATACGCTTACGTGTAAACACGAAACAGCGTGAACATCGGTACCTTCAATCGTTGGTTTAGTCTTCGCACACGCATCGGTTGCCTGTGGGCAACGAGTACGGAAAACACAGCCAGAAGGTGGATTGATTGGCGATGGTAAATCACCTTCAAGCATTTCAATGTGCTTAGCTCGCTCTAGCTTAGGATCTGGGATTGGTACCGCAGACATAAGTGCGCGAGTATATGGATGCTTAGGATCTGCAAACAAAGCGTCAGACTCACCAAGCTCTACTGCGTTACCTAAATACATAACCAGCACACGATCGGAAATGTGTTTTACAACTGACAAGTCGTGAGCGATGAATACCAGCGAAAGTCCAAGTTCTTTCTGAAGCTCTTTAAGCAAGTTAACGACCTGCGCCTGAATCGATACGTCTAGCGCCGATACAGGTTCATCACAGATGATCATCTTAGGTTTTAGGATCAGTGCACGGGCAATACCGATACGCTGACATTGACCACCAGAAAATTCGTGTGGGTAACGGTTGATAACGTTCGGTAGTAGACCGACTTTAGCCATCATTTCTTTTACACGATCTTTCACTTCTAGCTTAGATAGCTCTGGGTAGAACGTTTCTAAAGGTTCCGCAATGATATCGCCAACCGTCATACGTGGATTCAAAGACGCGAGTGGGTCTTGGAAAATCATCTGAATCTCTTTACGAGTTTCACGGCGCTGCACTTCTTTCATCTTAGTCAAGTCTTGACCAAGCCACATTACATCACCGTCGGTCGCTTCGACTAAGCCGATGATTGCACGTGCAAAGGTTGACTTACCACAGCCTGATTCCCCTACTACGCCAAGCGTTTCACCTTCGTATAGACGAACGTTTACGCCATCTACCGCTTTAAGGTTAGCAGGCTTAGCCCATGGCCATGCTGACTTGGCAGCAATGTTAAAGTGAACTTTTAGGTTCTTTACGTCCAACAATAACGATTTGTTCTCTAAACTCATTTGTTCCAAGCCTCCCAATCAGAAAAACATGCGCGCTGACGCCCATCTCCAAACGGAGTTAGGATTGGCGTTTCGCTCTTACAACGATCTGTTACACGGTGGCAACGCTCCTGATAAGGACAGCCAGGTGGCAAACGAAGTAAGTTCGGTGGATTGCCTGGAATTGTTGGCAAAATTTCGCCTTCAGTATCAAGACGAGGAATCGCTTTAAGTAGACCTTCAGCGTAAGGATGACTTGGGTTGTAGAAGATTTCGTCGACTGCCCCATACTCCATGGTACGACCTGCATACATAACGAGTACTTTGTCACATGAACCCGCGACAACACCCAGGTCGTGGGTGATCATGATGATTGCCGTGTTGAACTCACGTTTCAACTCGTTCAATAGATCCATGATCTGCGCTTGAACAGTCACGTCCAATGCCGTTGTTGGTTCATCGGCGATAAGCAGCTTCGGACGACATAGTAGTGCCATCGCGATCATTACACGCTGACGCATACCGCCAGAAAACTCATGCGGGTACATAGTAATACGCTTACGAGCTTCGGGAATTTTCACCGCTTCTAGCATGCGTACAGACTCTTCGAACGCTTCTGCTCTGCCCATGCCTTTGTGCAGCATCAGAACTTCCATCAACTGTTCACTTACCTTCATGTATGGGTTAAGTGAGGTCATTGGGTCTTGGAAAATCATTGCAATCTGCTCTGCACGCACCTTGTTCAGAGCAGCTTCTGGTAGGTTAAGGATTTCGTTACCTTCAAACTTAGCGCTACCTGAGATGATACCGTTTTTAGCTAACAGTCCCATGATTGCGAATACAGTTTGAGATTTACCTGAACCAGACTCCCCTACAATACCAAGTGTTTCACCTTGCTTGAGAGAGAAGTTCAAATCGTTTACTGCGGTGACGATACCATCTTGAGTGGTGAATTCGACACGCAAGTCTTTGACATCTAATAGACTCATCATTGCTTCCTTAATCTTTATACTTTTAATTAGCGGTCTTTCGGGTCAAGCGCGTCACGCAGACCATCACCAACATAGTTGAAGCAGAATAGAGTCACGACCATAAAGGCTGCTGGGAATGAAAGTTGCCAGATAGCAATTTCCATTGTCTGTGCCCCTTCTTGAAGTAGTGCGCCCCAACTTGTCATTGGCTCCTGAACACCAAGACCAAGGAATGATAAGAATGACTCCGTTAGAATCATGCTAGGAATAAGCAGCGTTGAGTAAACCGCTACAATACCCAATACGTTTGGTACGATATGGCGAGTGATGATTTTCCATTTACTCACACCACAAACATGGGCAGCTTCGATAAACTCTTTGCTACGCAAGCTTAGTGTCTGACCACGTACAATACGCGCCATATCCAACCATGCAATAGCACCAATCGCTACGAAGATAAGGATGATATTACGACCAAAGAATGTAACTAGTACGATAACTAGGAACATAAATGGAACCGCGTATAGGATCTCTAGTACACGCATCATCAGACGGTCTACTTTGCCGCCAATGAAGCCAGATGCCGCGCCGTAAAGTGTACCAATAAGTACAGCGACAAGTGCGCCTAGTACACCAACCATTAACGAGATACGACCACCAATAAGGGTACGAACATATAGGTCACGACCTAAGCTATCAGTACCAAACCAGTGTTCCGCGCTTGGCCCAACGTGCATCGCATACCAATCCGTATCATCGAACGTGTATGGCGCGATCATTGGCAAGAAAATCACCGCCAATGTCATGATAAATAGGATGAAAAGACTCACCATAGCCGCTTTGTTACGCATAAAGCGGATTCGCGCGTCCTGCCATAAACTGCGACCTTCAATCTCAAGATTCTCTGAGAATTTTTCGATCGCTTCTAGATTCTCTTTTTTCGTTAACATAACGATACTTCCCTGTTAGTAACGGATTTTCGGGTCGATTAACGCTAGTAAAATATCAACAACAGCGTTGAACAAGATGAATAGGAAACCAATTAAGATGGTAATTCCCATTACTAGCGAGTAGTCACGGTTAAATGCTGCGTTAACGAATAGCTTACCGATACCTGGCAGACCAAAGATCGTTTCGATAACAACAGAACCAGTAATGATACCTACGAATGCAGGACCCATGTAAGAAACTACAGGTAGCAGCGCAGGTTTCAGCGCATGCTTAAGAACAATGTAACGGTAGCTCAAGCCCTTAGCTCGTGCTGTACGGATAAAGTTACTGTTGAGAGTTTCAATCATTGAACCACGAGTGATACGAGCAAAGGTCGCAATGTACAGGAATGACATACCTAACACTGGAAGTACCATGTACTCAATCGCACCACCGTTCCAACCGCCCGCTGGGAACCAGCCTAAGCCGATCGAAAAGATATAAATCAGAACAGGAGCAAATACGAAGGAGGGTAACACCACCCCTATCATGGACGTGGACATGACCGAATAGTCAAGCCAAGTATTCTGTTTCAGTGCAGCCAGTGTACCGACCGCCACACCGACGATCACGGTAAAAATAAACGCGTAAAAGCCCACTTTAGCTGAAACTGGTAATGCTTCAGCGACTAACTCATTAACGGTGTAGTCTTTGTATTTGAATGAAGGGCCAAAATCACCTTGCAAAATATTGCCTAAATAGGTGGTGTATTGTTCAAATAAAGGCTTGTCTAGACCATATTTCTCATTGATGTTTTGCATTACTTCAGGTGGCAAAGTCTTTTCTGATGAAAAAGGGTTACCTGGAGCAAAACGCATAAGGAAAAAAGAAACGGTTATTAGGACAAGTAAGGTCGGAATTGCTTCCACAATACGAGTAAAAATTAACTTCAACATAATGCATCTCACATCTAAAAAAATGCACCCATAGCGCAGGCTATGGGCGCATTCTTATCTACTTCAAATTACTATTTTTTAATAATGTACATATCTTTTGAGTAGATATTGTCCTGAGGGTTCTGATCAGGATAGCCGCCTACCACTGTGCTCACTAGGCGAGGCTGAACGTACTGGTAAATCGGAGCGATTGGCATGTCTTGCGCAAGCTGAGCTTCAGCAATTGCATAGAACGCATTACGTTCTTCATCCGTTTTCGCTACGTTTACAGCGTCGTTCATCGCTTTGTCAAAAACAGCGCTAGAGTATTTCTGATCGTTTGAACCATTCTCAGTCATAGCGATTGCTAGGAAAGTAGATGCTTCGTTGTAGTCAGCACACCAGCCCGCACGACGAACATCAAAGTTGCCTTGCTTGCTGCTGTCTAGGTACGTTTTCCACTCTTGGTTTTCAAGTTTCACGTTTACGAAACCACCTAGAGATTTCTTCCACATAGATTGTACCGCTACAGCGATCTTCTTGTGGTTCTCTGAAGTGTTGTAAAGAAGTGTGAAGTCTAGTGGTTTACCCTGACCAAAGCCTGCTTCTGCTAGAAGCTCTTTCGCTTTCTCTATACGCTCTTTTTGAGATAGAGATGCGTACTCAGGCGCTTCAGGAGAGAAACCTGTGATACCGCTGTGAGTCAGCGCGAATGCTGGCTTCTGGCCTTGACCAAGAATTGCGTTAGTGATGATGTCACGATCGATCGTGTAAGACAGTGCCTTACGTACGCGTACATCGTCAAATGGAGGGCGTTGAGTGTTGAAACCATAGTAGTAAGTACATAGGTTTGGAGAAACAACAACGTTCTCTGGGTAATCTTTAGATAGACGACGGAATTGCTCGTTTGGCACTTCGTATGTTAGGTGAATTTCACCAGATAGGAAGCGGTTCATTTCCGCGTTTTGGTTTTCGATAGGTAGGAAAGTTACCTTATCAATGACTGTGTCTTTGTTGTCCCAGTAATTTGTGTTGCGCTCAAGTACGATTTTCTCGTTCACAACCCAGTCAGCAAGTACGAATGCACCGTTACCAACGAAGTTACCTGGTTTAGTCCAATCGCTACCGAATTTTTCAACAGTTGCCTTGTGAACTGGGTACATTGTTGTGTGTGCCATCATCTTAACAAAGTAAGGTAGTGGTACTTCGGTTTCTAGTACTAGAGTGTGATCGTCAACAGCTTTAACACCAAGCTCGCTTACGTCTTTTTTGCCAGCAATAATGTCTTTTGCATTCTTCATCTTTGTATATTCGATGTACCAAGCGTATGGTGATGCTGTCGCTGGATCTGCTGCACGCTTGAAGCTGTATTCGAAATCGTACGCAGTTACTGGGTCACCGTTAGACCATTTAGCGTCTTTACGGATTTTGAAAGTGAAAGTTTGGTTGTCTTCTGTAGTCCAAGACTCAGCTGCGCCAGGGATTGTGTTACCTGGACCATCTTGAATCACTAGCCCTTCCATTAAGTCGCGTAGAACGTGTGACTCTGGAACACCTTCAACTTTATGTGGGTCAAGAGACGCAACTTCAGTACCGTTACCACGGACCAGTTCTTGAACTTTAGCTAGTTGAGTGCCAGCAGGAACATCTGCTGCAAGTGTAGTAGTAGAAGTGGCAGCCACTGCCAAACCAGCGCCTAGAAGTAGGGCTTGTGTGATTTTATTCTTGTACATGCATTAAACTCCGAGTTTTATGTATTGCATCCATGACTTCTTTGTATCTCACTAGAACGGCCAGTGATTTAGAACTGTTTAGCTCAAAAATTAAGCATAAAAATCTAAAATAATACAAAGATTGCGGCACACATTAGCAATCATTGAAGTAATTTGCCATAAAAATGTAGCAAAAAGTCGTATATACACCCGATTACGTCAATAAATTGGTAAGAATCTCTAGGTATCAAGAATTCCTTAGTTGAATAAAATAAAAATTCTCTCCCAAGCAGATTGAAGTGCCAAATTATCTAATAAGAAGCTTTTTTAGCATCTTATGCTATATATTGTGCGGAAAATTTTACATAAGTAATGCAATCTAGATAACAAATAGCTACATTTGCCTTTGGAAAAATTGCGTTCTGTGAAACCAGTCACCTCTCTATACTTTACTTAAGTCTAAGCGCTTAAGATAAGACGTCACTCACGGCGAACCACCAAACAATAAATATTTATATCAATTGCGAGTGGCGATTTCTTTATGTTTTTTTGTAAGGTTAGTCTGACTATTGCCATTCAAGTCATTAACCGAATAGCCACTGGAGGCGAAGAGTAATAGTAGTGTTGGAGTTATGGGGCGAGGCACAAAGATGAGAAACTCAGATAGCAAAAAGCCGCTAATAAAAGCGGCTTTTCAAATGGGTGGAAGCCCCAGCCACATCCCGGCACACAAGTCACTCGCTGCGGCTGCTTCCTTCCGGACCTGACCGAGTTCACGAGCTATTGTTGCGGGAGGACCAGGGCCTCCATAGATTCGTTTTCCTTAGCAGAGCTAAGGAGTGAGGGGATTATCAGTCATCCTCAGGGCTATTTCAAGTCAAACAAGGCAGAAAAGTCATCTTTTCGATTCAACTGCTTAGTGAGTAACCACTATGAGTTGAGAGAAACCACTTTCGCAGCTTGTCTCGCCCCATTTTTTCCGTCTGCTTGCGCTTGCTTGTGCTGATACATTTCTACATCGGCTTCATGTATCACTTCTTCAATGCTCATAAAGTGTCTTCCTGAAGGTGAAGCCCCGAAAGCTAGGGAGACATTGAACGCAATGCTTTTGTCATCAGAAGCGAACGGAAACAACTCAAACTGGCTTTTTAACTTGCTGACTTCTTCTGGCGTAACCTTACCGACCAGCACAAACTCATCGCCACCAATTCGATAGCTCGATCCACGCCAATAACGACTAATGTAGCTCGCCACCGCTTTTAACACTTGGTCACCGACTTCATGACCATAGCTGTCATTGATCTGTTTGAATCGGTTTACATCTAAATAGATTAAGGTCTCATCCCCATTGATGCCGCTTCTATATTTCTGCTTTAGCGCTCGTCGATTACGTAACCTGGTTAGATTATCGGTATTTGATTGACTATGCAGATACATCGCCACGACCACTAAAAACCCTAGCACCAATAAGAAGAGAAACTGGCTATTTCGTGAGAACGCCTGTTCTGCATGTAAGGTGGCTTTCCAGTCCGGTTGATAATCGTATTTGCTGATAATGCGCTCAACATCGATCATTTTGATTGCTCGAGTAAAGAGTGGCGCTAGCGTTTCTCCTAGATCGTTCTTGGCAAAACCTATCGCAATCGGTGATTTGTAGTAGCTGCCAATCAATGTTTCCTCTGCGAGTGGAAGGAGATCATTGGATTCGCGTAGTCGTTTATTGAAGTTAGCTCGGCTGACCGCCAAATAATCAATTTTTCCGTCTAATAGCGCTTCATAGATTGCATCACCACTTGGATAAGCATGGAGGACTTTATTAGGTAGACGCTGCGAAAGTAACTCTTGATAGAAGTCGTCTCGGATCACGCCAATTCTCTCGGCGATTAACTCTGAGACGTTGCTGTAAACATTCTCTTTGTACCCTTCCCTTTTGACCAGAATGGCTTCTGGGAAATAGTAAGGCACACTAAAATACGCGATGTTCTTGCGTGATTCAGAAGCCACAATAGGTGATAGAACATCAATCTCTTGCTCGATCAAGTCACGGTACATGCTCTCCCAAGATTCATCGTAGGTACTTACGAGGTTACATTTGAGCATCAGGATCTCACATGCCTGTAAAACCACATCGGCAGTAATGCCACTGATACTGCCGTCTGGTTGGTATTTGGCGTACTGACCTATATTTTCAATCTTAACTCTCAAGGGCTTTTGATAGTTGATCAGGCTATCAATAACATCCTGACGTAACGCCTGTTTTCTCAAATCAAATTGATACTGCTTCACCGACTCGCGCAGAAGTTTTTGTACCTCTGCGCCGTGCACATAATGTTCAATCGTTTTGAGTAAGTTTTGATGTTTGCCTTTTGGCGCAATAATTGAAACGGGCTTAATCATCAGTTGATGGTTAAGCAATTGTGCATCGTAACCCGCGAGAAGCATGGGTTTTAACTGATTGATCGCGTCAACAACACCATCAACTTGCCCTGACTCAATCAAGGATTTAGCTTGGTCATGTCCACGATATTCTACCAAGCTCATTTCTGGATAGTTAGCGTGAATCAACTCGCCATAAATGGTTCCGGCGGGTACTCCGACGGTTGAGACTTCATCCAAGTCGGCATTGATCAAACTAAAAAGATAGGTGTATTCAATATTGGTTGGGCTTGAGAACTCAAAAAACTCAGCGCGCTCAGTAGTATAAGTAACGTTGGCGGCAAAATCGGCTTGCGAAGTCTTTACGGCATTTAGGATACTATTAAAGCTTGGATAATAGACATACTCCACCTGCAACCCAAATTGCTCAGAAACAGCATCAAAAAGTATCCGTGAGACGACATCATCCGCCTCCATCGCGACCTTATATTTGGTGTTTGCGTACGTTGTGGGTATCAATAGCATGCAAAACACAGTGCACCACATGCGCCAGAGGTAGGTCATCCTTGCTTGTTCCTATTTGAATAGTTATGAATTCTCTTATCTCAAAGATGACCAAGGAACAAAGATGCCCTGGGGATATCATCGAGTCGGATGCCGAACTAAAGTGTCGGACAAACAAGCACTTGTTTAAAAGTATTGTCCTTATCAACCCACTCACCGTTCAAAACATGCGCAATTTTGACACACATAGTTGAATATGCCAACCGCATATACATCGAGCTCTGATTGACTATTTATATATCTTGCTCTTGTTCAACACTTCGCAAAATGTAGTCTGTCATCCAAGCTGTACCGAGCAAACAGATCCACACGACAAACACGGGATTGGGCACTTCGATGGTAGGGGTAACGACTAAGGCAGCGAAGCCAACCGTTGGTAATGTCCAACATAACAATTTACTCCAACGGAATGAGGTCAACTTCGACAAACTTTCCATCGAGGCCATAATGCCTGTAATACATAGAGCCAACAGCGCGGCGTAAGACAAATCAGCTATCCATAACGGCAGAATTAAACCCAGAGCCCACCAGCTATGTTTATTGGATGGCTTCCAGTGAGAGACTGACCACCAAATAGCAATCACGGCAATAGTTTGGACAAAGGTGACAACGGGTTCACCAGCGAGCTTTCCTCCCGCTTGTGTCACCATAATCCCCACCATTAAGGTCGTCACGATCAAAGCACTTGTCAGCACCACCCCCAAGCTGCTTCGTTTAGAAAATGCGACCATTAATAACGGGAACAGTACCCATAGACTCACGGATAACGTAAACGGTTGATGAGGTAGTGTAAGACCATAAGTGGTCATCGCGGCCATCAATACAAGACCGACCACACCGCCCTGGGGAAAAATCCACAATGCGGGGATGATTAAGGCTAAAACGGGGATATCGCCTTCGCTTAGACTGATACTCCGAGCACAAACCACAGCCAATAACGTTGTCACTAAGAACTGAAATGTAGAAAATACCATGCCCTCTCCTTATCCATTCCTTGGAACTCTGTACTAGGACACTCTGATTATGGACCAGTTTTTAATGCAAATCTTTGCTGTAATTCACCAAATTCCTAGTGGAAAAGTCACGACCTATGGTGAGATCGCAAAACGCGCAGGTTATCCTGGCTATGCCCGTCACGTTGGTAAAGCCCTTGGCAATCTTCCACAAGAGACCAAGTTGCCTTGGCACCGAGTGATTAACAGTCAGGGCAAGATTTCTTTAAAAGGACAGGATCTACTGAGACAAAGAGCCAAGCTTATTGCAGAAGGTGTTGAAGTCAGTGAAGAGGGAAAGTTGAGCTTGAGAAAATATAAATGGCAGCCCTGATGGGCTGCCATTCAATACTCTTTAGTTACGCACACCGATTAGGCGCAGATTGACATTGTCCGTCTGTGCATCATCAGTAATAACCGGATAAGACGTATCAGTAATGAAACGAAGCTGGCCATCTACTTCAATACGCGCACTCACACTGTAACGGTGGCGAGCTTCAATTTTGTTAGTATCGTAAGCGAGGTCAAACTCGAAAGGAACTTGCGCACCATTGGTTTCAAAACGATGTTTAGCGATAACTTTTGCTGGAGCGTCCGCCAATGAGACATCTTGTAGAGTCACTGTCACCACTGCACTATCCGGCAACGCAATGCGCTCACGGTAA
This sequence comes from Vibrio sp. TRT 2004, assembly GCF_050113735.1. NCBI lineage: Bacteria > Pseudomonadati > Pseudomonadota > Gammaproteobacteria > Vibrionales > Vibrionaceae > Vibrio > Vibrio sp. TRT 2004. Next base: position 95,123 of record NZ_JBNJOH010000005.1, read on the forward strand.
GCAAGTGTGCCTGTCACTGAATCCACTCGTGGTTGCTCTTGTTTCTCTGAAGATTGGCAGCCAACCAATACTGCACCTAGTACCACTGACATTACTAACGCTAGTGCCTTTTTCATAAAGCCTCTCTATAACTAATTAAATTCACGAGGATTATAGAAGGCTATTATATGAATGTCATTGTACGCTAACGATTACTGACAAAGTTTTGACTATGCTAGTTCTATGATGACAATTAAAATTTAAACAGCTGTTTTATTTGTCAGTAACTGCGTAAAATGGGTCTCAAATATGGTATTAGAAGGTCACAAATATGAGTAAACCTCTAAACGAGTTGTTGAATTTATTGCAATTAGAAAAACTTGAAGAAGGACTTTTTAGAGGTCAAAGCGAAAACCTCGGGCTACCACAAGTTTATGGTGGTCAGGTTATCGGTCAGGCATTATCAGCGGCTCGCTACACCGTTGATGCGGATCGTACGGTTCACTCATTTCATAGCTATTTTCTCTATCCGGGTAATCCCGAGAAACCTATTATTTACGATGTGGAAAACCTACGCGATGGTCGTAGTTTCAGTACTCGTCGTGTTAAAGCGATTCAAAATGGGCGTCCAATCTTCTACCTCACCGCATCTTATCACGGCGAAGCACCGGGGTTTGAACACCAAAATGTGATGCCTGATATCCCAGGGCCAGAGCACTTTGCGTCAGAGTCAGAGCTTGCTGGCCGCATTGCTCATTTGCTACCAGAAAAATTGCAGAAAACGTTTTGCGGAGAAAAACCTATCGAAATGCGACCGGTTACAGTGGTGAATCCGTTGAAACCTGAAAAAGCGGATCCCAAGCAATATCTTTGGATAAAAGCCAACGGCAAAGTACCGGACAACCAACTTATCCATCAATATTTATTAGGCTACGCATCTGATTGGGGCTTCCTTGTCACTGCGCTACACCCTCACGGTGTCTCTCTAATGACACCGAAATTCCAGGTCGCTACCATTGACCACTCCATTTGGTTCCACCGACCATTTAAAGTCGATGACTGGCTTCTCTATGCGATAGAAAGTCCAACTGCAAGCAATACACGGGGACTGGTCCGTGGCGAAATATACAATCGTAATGGCGATCTTGTTGCTACCGCAGTACAAGAGGGTGTGATGCGTTTTACCAGCTAAAGCCATTAAGCCTCCTGCGGGAGGCTTTTAATCGCTGCAGATCGGCAGAGCCGTGGTGTATTTTAAAGGTTCCATGGCAAAAGTAGATGTCACGTTAGAAATACCTTCCACTGAGTTGACCAGTTTTTTGTAGAAGCGATCAAAACACTTCATGTCCTTCACTAAGACTTTCATCATATAGTCGTATTCACCCGCCATTCGATAAAACTCCATCACTTCAGGGAACTCAGAAGCGGTTGAAACAAAATGGCTGTACCATTCATGGGAATGGTCACTGGTTTTTATCAGTACGAAGGCCGTGAACGACAAATCCAATTTCTCGGGATTGAGTAGTGCAACTCGCTTTTGAATAACCCCCATCTCTTCTAGCTTCTTCATGCGCTTCCAACATGGTGTCGTTGTTAGATTGACTGCGTCTGCCAGTTCATTGAGAGACAATGTTCCATCACTTTGTAATAGATCGAGTATTTTTCGGTCAATTTTGTCTAATTCGATATCCATAGAATCACATTTATAGAATTATTTTCTCCAAATAAAGCAAAACGGAGTAAAAAAAGCAAAGTTTTTCTCCCTAATAATCGCTACATTAACGCTATAACGATTCTAAGGAGAAACCCTATGTGTACCGACCATAACTGGATTAACAATGCTGTACGAAAAATCGAAGCAGACTATCAGCGCAGTGCTGATACACATCTGATTAAACTCGATTTGCCAAGTATCGAAGGCGTTGATATTTATCTAAAAGATGAAAGTACACATCCGACAGGTTCTCTAAAACATCGTCTCGCACGCTCTCTATTCCTTTACGCGATTTGTAATGGTTGGGTGGGTCCTGAAACCACGATTATCGAATCTTCTTCAGGTAGTACCGCGGTTTCTGAAGCTTATTTTGCTCGCCTACTTGGCCTGCCATTTATCGCTGTGATGCCTAAATGTACCGCACGCAAAAAAATTGAGCAGATTGAATTCTACGGCGGTCAAGCCCATTTGGTTGATCGTTCTGATCAGATCTATGCAGAATCTCACCGCCTAGCTCAAGAGTTGAATGGGCATTATATAGACCAGTTTACCTACGCAGAACGAGCAACAGACTGGCGTGGTAATAACAATATAGCCAACTCGATCTTTAGTCAGATGGAAATGGAAGATCACCCAGTACCAACTTGGGTCGTAATGAGTCCGGGTACGGGGGGAACTTCAGCTACAATTGGGCGCTTTATTCGCTACCAACAACACGACACTAAGCTCTGTGTTGTTGACCCTGAAAACTCAGTGTTCCATGAGTATTTCAAGACAGGTAACAAAAATCTCACTGGCGATTGCGGAAGCAAAATTGAAGGCATTGGTCGTCCGCGAGTTGAGCCGAGCTTTATTCCTGGTGTTGTTGATGAGATGCGCACTATTCCTGACGCAGCATCCGTCGCAACGGCGCACTGGCTAGAAAAAATCCTAGGTCGTAAGGTCGGGGCATCAACTGGTACAAACTTATACGGTGTACTCCAGCTAGCCTGCGAAATGAAAGCCCGTGGTGAAAAAGGTTCGATTGTGACGCTACTGTGTGACAGCGGTGAACGTTATTTAGATACATACTACAACGCCGAGTGGGTTGAAGAGAACATCGGTGACCTTCAGCCATACATAGCCAAACTTGAAGAATTCGAGGTCACTGGCCAATTAAGCTAGCCTAATACGATAAAAGTCAAAGCCCCGTTCACTCTACGAGTAACGGGGCTTTTTTGTATTCACTCAGGTTGATTAACCCTTGTTTTGGCGCGCTTCAAACGCAGCTAGCTGCTCAGGCGTTGCTTTTGGCTGGTGGTTTTGTTTCCACTCATCGTAAGTCATGCCATAAACGCGTTCACGTGCATCATCGATATCGAGATCGATCCCTTGGGTATCTGCTTCAGCCTTGTACCATTTGCTGAAACAGTTACGGCAGAAACCAGCCAGAATCATTAAATCGATGTTTTGTACGTCTTTGTTGTCATCTAGATGCGCGAGTAAACGACGAAAAGCCGCAGCATCCAGTTTGTCTTGCTGCTCTTGAGTGAGGTTTTTGTATTTAAATTCAGCCACTTTACTTACCTTAGTATGATTTTTAGCTAGGCTAAAAATACTACCAAGCATTGACAGCTTTAGACAATACAAAAACGCCCAAGCTATGAGCTTGGGCGTTAAACTTTAACGGTTAGGTATCGGTATTAGCCTTGAATACCAACGATTAGCCATGGCGCATTTGGTGTGGTTAAATCACGCTCTAAGTGCCAGATATCTTCGATGTTCTCTTCAATACCTTCTACTGAGTCACGGTAACGACCACTAAACTGTAAGCTTAGTTGCGCTTTGCTTGCATCATAATCCGCACGCACGATTTCAGCATCAACATACATCACATCGGTATGTTGCTCTCCACCGAGTTTCTCACGTTCTGATTTCAGATCTTCGAATAAGCTTGGAGAAACATACTCTTCAATCGTATCTAACTGGTTGTGGTTCCAAGCACCTTGAAGGATACGGTAGTGTTCACGAGATCCATTGATAAAGGCCGCTTGGTCGAAACCCGGTGGGTAGTTATGAGGAACATCACTCTGAGTACCAAAACCAAAACCACCGCTTTGTGCACCTGACTGAGGCTGCTCGAAATTATGTACATTTGGTTGTTCAAATTTAGGCGCAGAACCTCCGAATGCAGGCTGCTGACGATGCTGATTCATACTGCCCTGCTTTGCCCCAAGCATGCCACGCATAAGTTTGAAGATAACAAAAGCAATCAAACCGATGATCAAGATATCCATGAATTGGATACCTTCAAATGCACCACCAAAGAAGGCAGCAAGCAGTCCACCAGCTAACAAGCCACCAAGTAGGCCGCCCATCAAACCTTTCTTGGTTGAGCTTTGAGTCTTAGTTGTTTGATCTTTACCAATAGTATTGGTGTTTTGTTGTTGCTGTTTCGGCGCAGGCGCAGTTTTAAGACTTTTGCCGAATGATTTTCCGCCACCTAACTTCTTTGCCTCGGCAATCGGCGTGATAGCCACTGAGACCATAAGTAGAGCAACGAGAGAAAAGAGCCGTTTCATATTCTTCCTTTCAAGTTCGTATCGAGGTATTGAATTTATATTTATTATGACATCTTACCCTCAGCGGAACTAGATTCATACAAAAACGTCGGCGCGACATGTATCAGAATATTGCAAATTGTCCTTAGCAAAGTTGCGCTATAGGCATTGGCTCATTAGAATATTGAACAATGTTCATTTTAGATTATTCACCATGGCAAGAAGAAACGATCACACTCGCGAAGAACTCATCGCCCTTACACTATCAACGGTAAAGGCGTTTCTCACGACCAATTCGTATCATGAGCTTAGCTTGCGTAAGATCGCAACCATGATTGGTTATGTACCGAGTACACTGGTCAATGTGTTCGGAAACTACAATTTACTGTTGTTGCATGCCGTAGCGCAGACCTTAGACGAGCTATCATCTGAAGCCAACCATGTCGTTAACGGCAGCAAAGATAACCAGTCAGCACTATACGAACTGGCCTATTGCTATCATGACTTTGCACTTCGCCATCCAAATCGTTGGCAACTTATCTTCGAGCACAATATGAATGGCGAGACGCTGCCGGAGTGGCAAGCACAACGAATTAATGCCATGACTGGTATGCTAGAACACCTGTTACAAGCACTTGCCCCTCATCGCAGTGAAGCCGATGTGCTAAAAGCAAGTCGCGTGCTTTGGTCAGGTGTGCACGGTATTACGCTACTAAGCGTCGATGACAAGTTCTTCAGCGATCAGCCTATCGATGGCAAGGAGTTGATCGAGAATTTGCTCTCAAACTACCTGACCAATTGGTAACATCCTAAATGTTAAGGATCACTAATGTCTGATAGCCAAAGCTCTTTACTAAGGCAGAAACGATTTCTGCCTTATTTCGTCACGCAGTTTTTCGGCGCTTTCAACGACAACATTTTTAAAAATGTTCTGCTGCTGTTCGTCGCTTTTGCTGGCGCAGGTACCTTACCCATTTCCAGTGATTTATTCATCAATCTCGCGGCAGGTCTGTTTATTCTGCCCTTTTTCCTTTTTTCAGCCTCCGCGGGTGTATTGGCTGACAAATATGAGAAATCTTGGTTTATTCGCAAGGTTAAACTCGCTGAGATCGGCATCATGTGTTTAGGGGCAATCGGCTTTATCACCGAAAGTTACACTATACTGCTGATACTGCTGTTCTTGATGGGTACGCAATCTGCGTTTTTCGGTCCGGTAAAATATGCGCTTCTGCCTCAGCAACTCAAACCCAATGAGTTAGTCCCAGGCAACGCTTTAGTCGAAACCGGCACATTTCTCGCGATTTTAATCGGCACTCTTGGAGCCGGGGTTATCGCCTCTTCTGAAAGCGCCAAATACGTCGCGGCAGCGTCCGTCGTTATCTTCGCGCTGCTTGGCTACCTCGCGAGCCGTTCTATTCCTGTAGCACCTGCCAGTGCGCCAACGCTCGAGTTCCGTTGGCAACCAATCAAACAAACCAAACAAACCATCGCCATCGCCAAATCAGATCAGACAATCTTCCGCTCATTAATGGCCATCAGTTGGTTTTGGTTTCTGGGCGCGGCATACCTGACCCAATTTCCTAACTTCACTAAGATCTACCTTAATGGCAGTGAAAGTGCCGTCTCATTTTTACTTGCGCTCTTTTCCATAGGTATTGCGCTAGGTTCGCTAGCGTGCGACAAACTCTCAAACCATCGTATTGAAGTTGGTATCGTGCCGCTCGGCAGTTTTGGGATCACCGTGTTTGGCGCATTAATGGCGTTAGCGGTTCCACAACAGTTACCAGAATTTGCTCATTTTTCAGACTTTGTGGCATACCAACCTTTGTGGCCAGTATTTGCATACCTATTTCTACTTGGTGCTTCTGGCGGTGTCTTTATCGTCCCACTATATGCGCTGATGCAACAACGAGCAAAAGTCGATCAACGGGCACAGGTTATTGCCGCACTCAACATTTACAACTCTCTATTTATGGTCGGTAGTGCCATTCTAGGAATTATTTGCCTATCTGTTATTGGCCTTTCTATTCCTCAGTTATTCTTGCTGCTGGCGGTACTCAACATGTTGGTGGCGACTTACCTGTTTTCTCAAGTCCCTATCTTTGTCGTCCGCTTTCTAGTCTGGATACTTACTCACACCATGTACCGAGTGACCCATAAGAATCTGCATAATTTGCCAGATAAACAGGGCGCTCTACTGGTTTGCAACCATGTCAGCTATATGGATGCTTTGTTGCTCAGCGCCGTTTGTCCAAGGCTCATTCGATTTGTAATGGAAGAAGATTATGCCAATGCACCTCCTTTGCGCCGTTTTCTCAAGCGCGCGGGAGTTATTCCCATTTCGGCAACTAATCGCCGCTCAATAGTAAGAGCATTTTCAGAAGTGGATCAGGCACTGGCCGAAGGACACATTGTCTGTATCTTCCCCGAAGGTCGCTTGACCTCCGATGGTGAGATGAATCCATTTATGCGCGGTATGGATCTGATCCTCAAACGTAGCCCTGTTCCTGTCATTCCTATTGCGCTAAAGGGAATGTGGGGAAGTTACTTCAGCCGTCATAAAGGGGCAGCCTGTAAAGGGTTACCAACGCGATTTTGGTCAAAGATTGAAATTGAAGTGGGTGAGCCGGTTGACCCTAAATCAGCGTCTACGGAGACGATGTTTGAAAAGGTCTCGACACTAAGGGGCGACTGGCGCTAGGTCTATCATAACAAAACACGGCTGTTCAGTTTTTCTGAACAGCCGTTCAAAACATTCAGCTCTATTTATCGCTTTGGGTACGCTACACTTGCGGTTGATCTCAACTCACCAAATCAATAATGAATAAGCTTACCAAACAGTTGCCATTTTGGCTTGCTCTTGCAGTTTGCCTGACCCCTTTTATCACCTCTCCTACTGCACTTGTGATTGGCTTCTTGCTCGCTTCGCTTGGCTTTGTTCCTGCGGAATTCAATCTCGCCAAGGTCACTAAAAAGCTGCTTGCCTACTCGATCGTTGGCTTAGGTTTCGGTATTCAGTTTGAACAGGCCCTAGCGGTAACATCGAATGGTATCGGCCTGATTGTCACCACCATTTTTGGTACCTTGGTAATTGGTTGGTGGGTTACAAAATGGATCGGTCTCAACAGAGAGACGGGGTATCTGATCTCTGCTGGCACAGCCATTTGTGGTGGCAGTGCGATCGCTGCTGTATCACCAGCGATTAAAGCGAGCGATGAACAGATAGGTTTATCTCTCGCGACGGTATTTGTTCTTAACTCTATCGCCCTGTTTATCTTCCCGGTGATTGGTCATGCGTTGAACCTTGACCAGCACACGTTTGGCACCTGGGCAGCCATCGCGATTCATGATACCTCATCCGTGGTTGGTGCCGCGTCTGCTTATGGTGAAGAAGCACTGACAACGGCGACAACGCTTAAACTGGCTCGAGCACTATGGATCATCCCTGTTGCACTGTTCAGCGCGTTTTTGTTCCGTAGCGACTCAAAGAAAGTCACCATTCCATACTTCATCTTGTTTTACTGTGTCGCGATCGCGGTAAGTGATGCCCTCCCCCAATTTGATGCGCTCTATCAGGGCATATTTGACGTAGCGAAACGTGCGTTAGTGGTCTGTTTATTCTTGATTGGCTGCGGTATTTCTGTCGAGAAACTCAAGTCGGCGGGCGCCAAACCACTGATGTTTGGTGTGACTTTGTGGATACTGATTTCAACCACGTCATTAGCATGGCTTACATTGGTTTAACGCTTTTCTGTATCAAGTTCTAGCGATTGACGTTTTTGCTGTTTAGTGCTTGAGGCGATAGTAACAACCAGCAAAAACGCCGAGAGCTCAGCTAATGCCCTGACTAAACCCTCACTTTGCAGGGCAACCGTTATCTGAAGTAACACGGCGATAACCAAGAGTGCTTTCATTGCTTCTTATATCCAATTCCATATCTCAATAGAGGTATTATGAATTAAGGTTATAAGATTGCTAAATTCACATTTGGACTATGAAATGTCGAAATTAACTAAGTTGACTTTCCAGCCACTGTTTAACCTTTTGGCGCGATACTTTTATCCCACCCGCTAACAGTTCCAGTGGCATCTGATAATAGGCCTTCGGCCATTTGAATTTAGTTAGCTTAAGTTGTAACAGTAATTCAATCTCCGCTTGTTCAGGTAACTTTTCACACTGCAATACCGCGACAGGTCGATGTCCATATTCGTCATCTTCGATAGGCACGATAATCGCTAGCTGGATAGCATCTAATTGGTTGAGCACTGCTTCTATTTCCTCACAATGGATGTTCTCCCCACCAGAAATAAATTGGTTGTCCGCTCGACCGATGATCACCAACTCGTCACCTAACCACTGACCAAGGTCTTTACTATCAAACCAGCCATTTTCATCTATTGGCGTCAGTACTCCTTGCTTGTAGTAACCTGAAGCCAGAGTATCACCACCAATGTAAATGCGCTGACCATCCAGTTTTACCAAGCGTTTGGGTAATACGCTCCCCGCACTATAAACTGCGTCTATCTGTTTAGCGGTCACTGTTGAAGCCGCTTCTGTCATTCCATATCCGAGCCAGGTTTCAATCCCGCGCTCAGCGGCTTGCTGGCTTAGTTCCAAAGGGACATGACTCCCCCCCAGTAAAACATGGCTGAGAGCCAGAGTTTCACTACTATCGAGCAAGCGTTTTAGCTGGGTTGCGACCAGTGATGCATGGCTGACATCCGAAATATCTTCGCTTAAATTACCTGTACCTATTTTGAGAGTGGCGCCAGTCGCAAGCCAACGATAGACAATCGCTAAACCAGAGACGTGGTACATAGGCAAACTCAATAACCAAGTATCACCTGGCTGGAAGTGAAATTTTTCAAGTAGACCCTGCGCTGAGGCAAGATGGTGCTGCGATGTATGAGCAACCGCTTTCGGTATGCCCGTTGAACCAGATGTAAATACAATCGAAGCGATAGATTTGTTTTGGTAATGGCTGTGCCAATCTTCGATTTCAAGCTCTGACACTTGAACATGATACCCCGTCGTAGGCACAGGTGTACCTTTATCCGACCATAGGTAAGCATTGTCGGGATTGGGGTACAGGGTTGCCAGTTTGCTTTTAAGCTCACTTTCACTCTGCGGCATAGTAAGCGCACAAATGGCTCCCTGTTCGAGGCAGGCGAGATAGAGCAGCAACAATTGAGGACTGTTCTTACCCACGCAAGTAACTAGGTCGCCAACGGATACGCCTTGTTTACCTAAAGATGCGGCTAGGCGTTGTACTTTTTCGGCGAGTTCTAGCCAAGTGTAACCTTGCTCAGGGGTCTCTAAAGCATACAAAGATGGGCTCAGTTGAGCCCATTTATTGACAGGTGATAACTCTGCTTTCATTCTGACTGCCAAATCAATGCTTGGTCCGACAATGAAGTCAGTGGCAATTCGCAACCTGGCCAAGCAACTTCTAGCTGCTGAGCGAACAAACCCACAGTATCAAGACCTGGTATTTCGTCAGGTAACTGCCAATGTGCCAGTCTAGCCAACTGAGTTAAACCAAGACTTGATTCAATACTCGAACTCACAACCGCTTTGATCCCCAGTTCCTTAGCTCTTTGAATCAACGCGATACAGCGTTCAACAGAGCCAAGTAAAGTCGGCTTGATGACGATCGCTTTAGCACCATTGAGATCTTCAAGCTTAAAATCATCGCGACGAATCGCATGCTGAAGCGTCTCATCCCAAGCGATAGCAATTCCAGTATCAATCGCAAAAGAAAAACTGTCACCCGGCACTTGGCAGGGCTCTTCGATAAAGGCAATACGTCCTCTTAACGAAGGCGCGATCTTCTTAGCAAACTGTTGCGCTTTTTCAGCACTCCAAGCTCGGTTGGCATCTAATCTTAGTGTGAGGTCAGGAATAGACTCCAAAAATAGACTCACTAACATCCCGTCACGAATAGGCTCATACAGCCCGACTTTGATTTTTGCTACTTTCTGACCGCTCATTGCGTTGAGCTTAGGAATGAGCTCATCAGGATCCCCTGAGCAGAGTGGAGCAGCTTGATACACACCGTGCTGTGGAAGCTGTTGCATCAATTCCATTTGCGCCATTGAAAGACCAAACGCAACCGATGGATACAGACCATCAAAATTAAACTCCACGCCTTGTTGCCACAAAGCCAGTTGCTCGACGAGCTGTGAATAGGCTTCATCCATGGTCTCAATACTAAAACCCGCAAGAGGAGCAACTTCACCAAGACCAGTGTCACCGTCAAGCGCTAACTCTACGACAAAACCTTCGCGCTGTTTCAACCTCTGATCACGCAGTATCACACCGCTGTCCATCGGCAGTTCATAGCGATAGAGTTTGGCTGATCTCATAGCAATATCCTTTTCATTATTGATATAAATGTAGCATGCATTGGATATTTCACCCGTTCGTCTGCAAACATCTAGGTTATCGCTTCTACAGCAAGTCGAGGACGTGAAAGATGACGCATCCTCGAATCGCTATCACGATTAGAACTAAGATATTAACGACAAATTATGGGTTGCGTGGAAACTTGTTAAAGTCCGGACGGCGCTTTTCATTGAAAGCATTGCGACCTTCCTGACCCTCTTCAGTCATGTAGAACATCATGGTTGCGTTGCCAGCTAGCTCTTGAAGACCCGCTTGACCATCACAATCTGCGTTCAACGCGGCCTTAAGACAACGAAGCGCCATTGGGCTGTGCTGTAATGTCTCACGACACCAACGTACGGTTTCTTTCTCAAGATCTTCTAGAGGCACCACGGTATTGACTAGCCCCATGTCTAGCGCTTCCTTCGCATCATAGAAACGACATAAGAACCAGATTTCACGAGCTTTTTTCTGACCAACAATACGTGCCATGTATGACGCGCCCCACCCCCCATCAAAGGAACCTACTTTAGGGCCAGTTTGACCAAACTGTGCATTCTCAGCGGCAATCGTCAGATCACACATCATATGCAGTACGTGACCACCGCCTACAGCCCAACCTGCAACCGAAGCGATAACAGGCTTCGGACAAGTACGAATCTGACGTTGGAAGTCCAAAACGTTTAAGTGGTGCGTACCTGAGTCATCTCTGTAACCACCGTAATCGCCACGAATTTTCTGGTCACCGCCAGAACAAAACGCTTTCTCACCTAAACCGGTAAGGATAATAACGCCGACACCTTCGTCATAACGTGCATCGGCAAGCGCGTTGATCATCTCTTTTACCGTTTGAGGGCGGAACGCATTACGAACCTGTGGGCGGGCGATAGTAATCTTTGCGATACCATCTTCAGATTTGTGGTACTGAATATCTTCATATTCACCGCTGCAGTCATTCCAGTGTACTGGTGCGTATAGTTCTTCTTCTGAGATACCGACTGTTTTTGCCATGGTGATTCCTGTTTGTTTACCAATTGACTCAAAACAAACTATACAAAGGTTTGTTTTATTTGAGTTTTAACGATTTCGGCAAAAGCTTGGGGCTGTTCAACATGAACATTATGCCCAGCCTCTGCAACTTGGCTGAAAGACAAACCGCTTCGTTTGGCCAACTGACTAAACTTATCGTCTTTCTCGCCACAAATATAATGTACTGCTACCGCGGATGAGCTGAGCGCATCCAACAAATAATCTTGCTTGGCCAGCGAGGTCGCTAGCATCATGTTTGCCACTTGTGGCCCTAGGTTAGCACTGCGTTTAGCGATCAGTTTTTGTCTTTGCGCATGATTTAGTGAACTAAACACCGCCTGCTGATACCAATCGCTTAGCACCTGTTCAATTGGCTGATTCGTAAAACGTTCAGCCCACTGAACATCGTGCTCCCACCTTGCTGCTCTATCCATTGGGGATGGCAAACCAAAGTTTCCCCCTTCAACAATCAATTGCTGAATATTAAGCCCCGCAAAGTGATTGTTCACCACACCATTCATTGCGATGCGACCACCCATTGAGTAACCAATCAGTACTATAGGTCGATGAGGCTCGAACTGGGTGAGAAGAGTGTCAGATATTTGATCACAACACTCTTTAAAATTGTTACAGCTGTTCAACCCACTCAAGCCATGACCGGGTAAATCAAGACAAACTGAAGGGTAATCACTTAGGTAATCAATTGTCTGTTGCCAATCTTTTCCACAACCCAGTAAGCCATGCAAAAAGACCAGCACTGGCTGTGCTGGGTTATGGGCTAAATGCTGAGAAGCCTGACTATAAAGCATGAATCTGTTGCGTAAATTCTCTTAACTGACGGGAAGCTTGCTCCGCGGGCGTTTGCACTTCGATAACCAATCCACCCACACCATTCTCAACATGGTTGTCGATCAGTTGCTGATATTCCGCCAACGTTTCTGGCTTAGCGTAAGCAAGATGAAACTGTCGAGCGGCATGTTCAAACTCAAAGCCATGGGGCATTTGATACAAAGCTTGTTTTTGTTGCTCTGGAACAGGCAGTAAATCAAAGATGGCACCACCATCATTGTTGGTCACTACGATGACAACCGGTGTTTGCTCATGGGTAAACAGCGCTAATGAGTTGATATCGTATAAAAGCGATGTATCGCCAATGAAGAGAACCGTTGGCTGTTTATTTGCCCGTACCACTCCCGCAGCACTAGCGACTATGCCATCAATCCCTGACGCCCCTCGATTGCTATAAACTTCAACGTCATCAAAACGGGCAAACATATCCAAAAGGCGTACAAACAGACTATTGCCGATAAACAATTGTGCTTGCTTAGGCAGTTGAGGCGCGGTTAGAGCCAAAGCGATTTCAGATAAAGGCGCATCGCACGAGAGATGCAACGAAGCCAAACTATTGACCTGTTCAGAGACAGCACACAACTCATCAGCCCAACCTGAATTCGTTTGAGCAATTGGCGGCAATATCGCTAACAAGTGCGAGATCCAACTCTCTATAGAGGCAAGATGATGCACTTGCATCATATGGCTCGCGTTATTACGGTCGAAACTCGGCGCAACATAGTGATAATCAGCACCAGTGGTTTTGATATGCTTAGCTAACCACTGATTCAGACGCTTCGATACGATGCGCGAACCCAGTTGCAAAACTAACTCACACTGCTGTAAGGCTTCCGATTGATTGCTGTTCTGCAACCATAGATCGTAGTGTGACCAAGCCGAGCTTTGTCCGGACTGTGGGTCACACATGATTGGCCAACCTAGCCGCTCAGCCAACTGTTTGGCAGCAGATGCTTCACTGCGCGTCACACTACCAAGCACTATCAGGCCGTTTCTTCGCGAAAAATCACTCACATTCAGTTGTGGACTCTGCAATGGGTAACTCTTACTCGTAAACGGTTTGTCGCTTTGCCACCACAAGCCCAATTGGTCACTATAGCTTTGGTATAAACACTTAGGTTCAGCGCTATAAAGTGGTTCAGGAAATGGGCAGTTAACATGAATCGCACAGCCCTTTTGCTGTTGCTCAGCCAGCGCTTGGTCGATTGTCGTTAGCACCCAATTGAGTGGAATATTCAACGATGGACTGGGTAGGTCAACCGCACAGGTCACATGGCTAGAAAAGATCCCAAGTTGGTTGATGGCTTGGTTAGCACCACAGCCAACCAGTTCGACGGGTCTGTCCGCGGTAAGCACCACCAGCTTTTCGCCAGTAAGTTTTGCTTCCGCAATAGCGGGAAGAAGATTCGCGACTGCCGTTCCTGATGTCACAACGACAGCGACAGGTTTACCACTTGCTTTCGCAAGGCCTAACGCCAAAAATCCCAGCCCACGCTCATCAAAATGCGTGTGGAGGTTTAGTTGTGGATTTTCATCCGCTTCCAATGTCAAAGGCGTTGAGCGAGAACCAGGAGCGATACAAATTTCACGCACACCAAATCGGGTCAGTTCTTCAAGTATTACCTGACTCCAAATGCGGTTTATCACTGCTTGATTAGCACTTAAAACTTCCGCGTTCATCTAAGAAGCGACTCCTAACGGTGCGTTATCTGATATCAGAGACAACAGTGTCGACATTTTTTTATCCAGCTCTTGCCATTCATATTCCGCCACCGAGCCAGGAACAATACCTGCACCGGCAAATAACTGGACATGGTCATCGAGGATCAGGGCGCTGCGAATTGCGACACAAAACTCAGCTCTCTGGTGACTGATAAAGCCCATCGAGCCTGCGTACCAACCACGAGCAAAGGGTTCATGTTGCTGAATAAATGCCATCGATTCTTTGCGCGGCAAGCCCGCAACTGCTGCGGTTGGCTGTAACGCACTCAACAACTGCACGCCATTAACACCTTTATTCAAGTGGGCGTGAATGCTGCGTTTTAGGTGCTGAACCTTACGTAAACGAACTAAGCGAGCCTCTTGTTCCACCTCTACATGTTCAGAGTGCGGAGTTAGACGCTCGATAATATCGTCTACAACATATTGATTTTCATTGAGGTTCTTGCTGTCGTTGGCCAACCAGTTAGCCAGTTCCATATCCTGAGTGGCATTGCTACCTCGTCCGATCGTACCGGCGAGCGCTTCCGTATAAAGTTCCTGATCTTGACGCAGGTAAAGACGCTCCGGCGTTGATCCGATAAAACTATGCTTCCTATCTAACGACAGTAAAAAGTGAAAACTATGGTGATTGTGTAGATAGCTTGATTTTAAAAACTGAGCCGCACATAAGGGCGCATCAAGCGTGACCTCTGTTTTGCGAGCCAAAACCACCTTTTTAAACTCGTTATTGCTAATGCCTGTCAGAACTTTATCTACCAACTCCCCCCACTGACACTTATCAGGCGTATGCTGGATATTTTCGACATGTGCCGTAACGGGCATAAGAGGTTTAACGTCAAGCTGCAACTTGCATAGGCTAGCGAGAGTGCGGTGTTTTTCTGCCGTTAAGTTCACCGCAATAGACCAACTGTTATCAAAGCGAATCAGCTCTATCTGCGGTAGAAAAAAGAACGAAGACATGCAGCGACGATTCTTGCTCGTCTGTCCGTCAAATGAACGCCCTCCCCATATACGCTGATCTTCAGCCAATATGGCATAAGCGGGCGCAGGGTCGACAAATGTATGTAACTGGCCTAGCGCGACCACTTCTTCACGAGTATCGCGCGATTGCCAATAGAACTGAGGGAAAATCGGCTGAGCCTCAAGCCAGTCGATAAACGCAAAGTCCGGTTTTTCCTCAAGAACTTGAACCAGACGAGTGATACCGTCTCCTGCATCCTTTACGCGTTCGATCAGTTCAGTAACGGCTTGATGAAAATTAGACAAATCAGCCTCGTATGCATGGGGATTGTTATTCATTGTAGGTGGTTACTCTATTTATAGACCCCTCTCAAATCAAGGTTGTGGTGAATGTTTTGCAAAATCCTGTGATAACGGGCGTGCTACA
Organism: Vibrio sp. TRT 2004; assembly: GCF_050113735.1. Lineage (NCBI taxonomy): Bacteria > Pseudomonadati > Pseudomonadota > Gammaproteobacteria > Vibrionales > Vibrionaceae > Vibrio > Vibrio sp. TRT 2004. The sequence goes on from NZ_JBNJOH010000005.1 coordinate 110,727, forward strand.
AGTTGTTATTTCTTGCCATTCAACCAGATTTTTATTCTAAAAAAATTCTTTTTGATGTACTTTAATAAAGAAATTCAATTATTTTTAGGTTTAAATCAATGCAAAATATCGGGATGTCGTCGAAACTCGATAATGTCTGCTATGACATTAGGGGTCCGGTACTAAAACATGCTAAACGCATGGAAGAAGAGGGGCATAAAATACTAAAGCTAAACATCGGAAACCCCGCCCCATTTGGCTTTGACGCACCTGACGAAATCCTAGTCGATGTAATCCGTAACTTGCCTACTTCGCAAGGCTACTGTGATTCAAAGGGAATTTATTCAGCTCGTAAAGCCGTCGTTCAGCATTATCAGCGCAAGGGAATTCATTCACTAGACGTCGAAGACGTCTACATTGGTAACGGCGTCTCTGAGCTTATCGTTATGGCAATGCAAGCGTTGCTAAACAATGGTGACGAAATGCTCGTCCCTGCACCTGACTACCCGCTATGGACCGCTTCCGTTGCTCTTTCCGGTGGTAATGCGGTGCACTACATGTGTGATGAAGAAGCGGACTGGTATCCAGACCTTGACGACATCAAGCGTAAAATCACGCCAAAAACACGCGGCATCGTATTAATCAACCCGAATAACCCAACCGGTGCGGTATACAGCCGTGACTTCCTACTTGAAGTGATCGAGATTGCACGTCAGCATAAACTCATCATCTTCGCTGATGAAATCTACGACAAAGTTCTTTACGACGGCGCAACGCATACTTCCGTTGCCACCTTAACCGACGATGTCATCGTGATGACGTTCAATGGATTGTCGAAAGCTTATCGCGTGTGTGGTTTCCGTGGCGGTTGGATGTTTATGACGGGCCCTAAACATATGGCCAAAGGCTATATAAACGGTCTCGATATGCTAGCGTCAATGCGACTCTGTGCTAACGTGCCGATGCAACATGCGATTCAAACTGCATTAGGTGGTTATCAAAGTATTAATGAATTGATTCTGCCTGGTGGTCGTCTGCTCGAACAGCGTGATCGCGCATGGGAATTGATTAACCAGATCCCAGGGGTATCGTGTGTCAAACCGAAAGGGGCGATGTACTTGTTCCCAAAAATTGATACTAAGGTTTACAACATCAAAGATGACCAGAAGATGGTGCTCGATTTCTTGGTTCAAGAAAAAGTGCTGCTTGTTCAGGGGACAGGGTTTAACTGGCCTAAACCTGATCACTTCCGCATCGTGACGTTACCTCACGTCGAAGATCTTGAAGTTGCGATCGGTCGCTTTGAACGCTTCCTGTCGACCTATAGTCAGTAGTAATTAGCTTCAATCTCTCATATTCTTAAAGGGCACTCACTGAGTGCCCTTTTTCATTTCATGGAGTAGAGAAATGTCAGATAGTCCAAACAAAGTTGTTCAGGAAAGCCACTTTTTCGCCCACTTGGCGCGCATGAAACTGATTCAGCGTTGGCCGTTGATGCGTTCAGTATCAAGTGAAAACATCTCAGAACACAGCTTACAGGTTGCTTTCGTTGCCCACGCTTTGGCACTGATCAAAAACAAGAAGTTTGGCGGCAACCTTAACCCAGAAAGAATCGCTATCTTAGGTATGTACCATGACACCAGTGAAGTGTTAACCGGTGATTTACCAACACCCGTTAAGTACTACAATCCAGAGATAGCCAAAGAATACAAAAAGATTGAGGCTGCCGCAGAAAAGAAACTGCTATCTATGCTGCCCGAAGAATTTCACGATGATTTCACCCCATATTTAATCTCCCAACAAGCGCATTCCGATGATGCCATGATAGTTAAGCAAGCCGATACCATTTGCGCCTATCTGAAATGTCTCGAAGAACTGAGTGCAGGCAATCATGAGTATGCGCTGGCGAAAAAACGCTTAGATGTCACCTTAAAGCAACGCTTTACCCCAGAGATGGAATATTTCCTAAATACCTTCGCACCAAGCTTCGAGCTCTCTTTAGACGAGATCAGCTAATACAGCTTGTTGCCACTTAATTACGATGCTGGAACGCGTTAAGCAAATATTCAATCAACACTTTCTTACGTTTCGGCATCAGTTGCCTATCTGCATAGACAAGACTCACCTGTACTTCAGGCATTTTGTACTCAGGTAATAAGCGCACCAACGCCCCACTTTCAAAATGCTCTCGACAGATAAACTCAGGCAGTACCGCCAAGCCTAAGCCATCGATAGAAGCTTTAAGACAAGCCGTAATTGTGTTGACCTTTAGACGATAGGGCAGATCAATATGATACGACTCGACACCTTCAAGCTGGAGATGCCATTTTGGCAATCGAGCGGCTTTGTTCTGCACCTCAACCATATGGTGTGGTGCAATTAAATCACTATGAGTGGTCACTTCGCCGTACTTAGCTAAGTAGTCAGGGCTGGCAACAAGCGCTCGCTTTGACGATGTTAGATAGCGAGAAACCAGATTTGAATCTTCTAGTTCCCCGATTTGAGCATACAGATCAACGCCCTCGCCGATAATATCAACTTCTCGATTGCTCAACTCTAAGTTCATGGTGACGTGCGGAAAATCGAGCAAGAAACGATGAATATAGCTACCCAATACTTGATGACCTAGCTCAACGGGCAAGACGACGTTGAGAGGCCCGCGAATTAAATCTTGGTTGGCTGACACCTCAAGTTCCGCCTGATTAATGATTTCAAGCATTTGTAAGCTGGATTGATAGAATTTTTCACCTTCTGGGGTCAATACTAAGCTGCGTGTAGAACGCGTGATCAATCTCACGCCAAGGTGTTGTTCTAGCTCGACCAGTTTTCTGCTCACCGTTGATTTAGTCATGTTGAGCATTTCCGCCGCGTGCGTAAAGCTCCCACAATCAACAACTTGGGCAAATACAGTCACTGCATTTAAGTCCATGTGGCCTCCTAGAACGGTCAATTAGATTAATTATTGCAACAGTGTTTCCCTTTTTTCCTATCTTATCAACCAATGCTATTCATTTACAATTCGTTACATCTATACTTCATATCGATAAAGAGAACACTATGGCAGAGACACCGCAAGCACGCACCACAACGACACCTAAACGTAAAAAAGCGCCTTTGATTGCGACCGCATTGATGTTGTCTCTTGGTCTATTGGGGAGTGGATACTGGTTTAGTTACGGTCAGTATTTTGAATCGACAGATAATGCCTACCTGCAAGGTGATATCACCACTATCAGTCCAAAGGTGTCTGGTTATATTGTGCAGTCTTATGTTTCTGATAACCAACAAGTCAAGCAAGGCCAACTGTTAGTACAGATTGACGACCGTGACTATCAGGCAGCGTTGGCTCAATCTCAGGCGCACCTTGTGGTTGCGAAATCCAGCGTCAAAAATCTTATCGCTCAACAAACCTTGCAGCGTAGTCAAATTAATCAAGCAGCCAGTCGGGTCGATTCTGCTCAGGCTGAATATGATCGTGCGACTCAACAAGTCACTCGTTCCCGTAGCCTAATCAAACGTAATTACGCCTCTCAAGATGAACTGGACAGCATGATAGCGCAGCAAAAGGTCACGCTTGCTGAGCTAGAAGAAGCAAAAGCGAACCTCGCGGCAAGCAATGATCAGTTGATCGTCATCGCCAGTGAAATTGAACAAGCACAAGCATCGGTAACTGAAGCTCAGGCACAACTAAAGCAAGCGCAACTCAATCTCGACTACACCAAGGTTTACGCACCGACTGATGGCGTTGTTGGCAAGCGCAGTGTACGTGAAGGGTTACTGGTTCAAGCTGGCTCACCGCTAATGAGCTTGGTTCCAGAGCAAGGTGTTTGGATTGAAGCCAACTTCAAGGAAACTCAGTTAAGTGGTATCCATCAGGGACAAAAAGTAGCCGTTGAACTCGATGCTTTCCCTGGCGAGTCACTAGAAGGCGTCGTTGATAGCTTCTCTCCTGCCACTGGTGCTAAGTTTGCGCTGCTGCCTCCGGAGAATGCGACAGGTAACTTCACCAAGATCGTTCAGCGTGTACCCGTCAAGATCATCATTGCCGATCAAAAAGCACTCAAAGGACGCCTACTACCCGGCCTATCTGTGGTAGCAACCATCGATACACGAGGCTAGACCATGAGCCATGCGACTGTCTCTGTGCAAGCAGAAACCAATCATGTGCCGACCCGCCACTGGATAGCCTTATTCGGAGGTTTAATAGGCGCCTTTATGGCAATCCTTGATATTCAAATCACCAACTCGTCGTTGAAAGATATTCAAGGTGCGCTTTCCGCTACCTTAGATGAAAGTTCTTGGATCTCTACCTCCTATTTGGTTGCAGAGATGATCGCGATTCCGCTGAGTGGATGGTTATCAAAAGCCTTGGGTAAACGCCGTTACCTAACATGGACAACGGCAATTTTTACGCTGTCGTCGCTGTTATGTTCTTTTTCTTGGAATATGACTTCGATGATCGTCTTTCGCGCTATGCAGGGATTCAGTGGCGGGGCTTTGATTCCCCTCGCCTTTTCGCTTGTGGTTCAGCTACTTCCTCTCAATAAGCGCGCTGTCGGTATGGCGCTGTTTGGTGTCACCGCCACTTTTGCTCCCTCAATTGGGCCGACTTTTGGCGGATGGCTGACTGAAAATCTCTCATGGCACTACATTTTCTATATCAATATTCCACCTGCGCTATTGGTCATTTCAATGATCCGCTATGGGTTGGATGATGAAAAGCTCGAACTTGGTCTGCTAAAAAAAGCGGATTGGTTTGGCATCGCCACCATGGCGTTAGGACTGGGCTGTCTTGAAGTCGTGCTAGAAGAAGGTAACCGTGAAGAGTGGTTCAGTTCAAGTTTCATCATTACCCTTAGCATTATTTCGGCCGTCAGTTTGGTGTATTTCATCATTAACGAACTACAACATAAAAAGCCGTTGGTGAATCTGAGGTTATTGCGAGATGGTCAGTTTGCGATGTCGTGTATCGCCTATCTGATTTTGGGTATGGCTCTGCTTGGTTCTATTTACGTGCTGCCTATGTACCTAACTCAAATTCAGCAATACAACGCAATGGAAATTGGTGAAGTACTCATGTGGATGGGTTTCCCACAGTTGTTGATTTTCCCGCTGGTTCCCAAATTAACCCAAATTATTAAGCCTAAACATTTAGTGACCTTCGGTTTCGCAATGTTTGGTCTGAGCTGCTACGTTAATACTCATATGACGGTCGACTTCGGAGGGCAGCAGCTGATTATGTCTATGTTGCTTCGAGCCATTGGTAGCCCATTTATCATGGTGCCGCTATCTTTGGTCGCAATGAAGAACATCAGTAAACCGGATACACCTGATGCTTCGACTTTGACGAACGTGATGCGTAACCTCGGCGGTGCTTTCAGTATCGCGATTATCGCGACTTTACTCGACAATAAAACCCGCGAGCACTTAGCGCATATTAAAGAGTCATTGCCAACGCTCAGTCAACTGGGCTGGCAAACACTGCAACAACAGCAAGCGTTTTTTGTCCAATCAGGCAGCGACGCAGCAACGGCACTGCAACAGGCACAAGCAAGTCTGATTGCGACCATGCAACGCGACGCCGCTATTATGGCCTACAACGATGTATTTCTGATGATGACGGCTTTTCTCGCCGTGGCTGCTGTTTTGATTTTAAGTATGAAGGACTAGCCTATGGATCAAGTGGCAAAATTTTCATAGTTTTCTGCCACTTGAAGTCCTCTCTGCATCGGTGTACGGTTAGGAAAAACAGAGGGGTATTGCCTATGACGTTTCAAATCAGCGATTTATGGCATCAACGTCATGATGATGAACATAAGATTCGTCGTGATGACCACCGCAGCCCATATCAACGCGATCGTGCCCGTATTCTTCATTCTGCTGCCTTTCGCCGCCTACAAGCGAAAACTCAGGTTCACGGCAAAAGTTTCGATGACTTCCACCGCACTCGTTTAACGCATTCATTAGAAGCCGCCCAACTAGGCACCGGAATTGTCGCGCAATTGAAAAAGAAACAACCAGAGTTTCGTGATCTGCTGCCCAGTGACAGTTTGATTGATTCACTTTGTCTTGCGCATGACATTGGCCACCCACCCTACGGGCATGGTGGAGAAGTGGCACTTAACTACATGATGCGCAAACACGGTGGATTCGAAGGCAATGCACAGACATTTCGTATCGTCACTAAACTCGAACCTTACACTGAACATTTCGGTATGAACCTCACTCGTCGAACGCTACTTGGGCTCATCAAGTATCCGGCAATGATCAGTCAAACACGAGCAGTGACCCTCCCAGACAGTGTCTCCCATCAACGCAAACTCCGTGCACGCGACTGGATGCCTGCTAAAGGACTTTATGATTGTGATCGCTCACTGTTTGACTGGTTGCTCGAACCTCTGAGCGAAAAAGACAAACAGCTTTTCAGTACGATGCGCGATGAAAAACTGCCTGATACCGAACACAAAAAGACTCGCTATAAGTCTATCGATTGTTCGATTATGGAGCTGGCCGATGATATCGCCTACGGTGTGCATGATCTTGAAGACGCCTTGGTACTTGGAATGGTCAATCGCCACCAATGGATTGAAGGGGCGGCCAGTCAGTTATCGGAATGTGGCGACCCATGGTTTGAACAACATATCGATTCCATCACCGACATGTTGTTTGCAGGCACTCACTACCAGCGCAAAGATGCGATTGGTGGGATGGTCAACGCGCTATTGACCAGTATATCTATTAAGCCAGTTGATGCCTGTTTTGCGTGTGAACTGCTTTCATTCAATGCCTATCTTGAACCTAAGATGGCTAAGGCTTTAGACATTCTTAAACACTTCGTTAGTGACTACGTTATTCAAGTACCGCATGTACAGGTAGTCGAGTACAAAGGCCAACAGATCATCATGGATATTTTCGAAGCGCTCAGTGCAGATCCTGAGCGATTGTTACCTACTCAAGTTCGTTTGCAGTGGGCAGCAAAACACGACCCGAGTGAAGGATATAGGGTCATCGCCGATTACATTTCATCGATGACAGATGGACATGCCCAGCGCCTGCATCAGCAGCTATTTTCATCACACTAGCAATCGTTGCGCTTTAACAAATCAGGAGCCAACTGGCTCCTGATTCTATTTAGTCAGCCATAAAGGCATCCAACTTTGCCGTCAGTTCCTGTTTTTCTTCCGCACTAATGAAGCTGGCTTCAATCGCATTTAAGGTAAACTGCGCCAGCTCCTCCCAAGTTAAACCATGACTTTTATCGACAGCAAGAAAGTTATCCGTCATGTAGCCACCAAAATAGGCAGGATCGTCTGAATTGATGGTGACGCACAAACCTTTTCTTAATAGTTCAACAATGTTGTGATCTTGCATCTGCTCAAACACTTTTAATTTGGTATTCGATAATGGGCAAACCGTCAAAGGCATGCGCGTTTTAGCCAAATGTTCAACCAACTTCTCGTCATCGACACAGCGTACACCGTGGTCGACTCGGCTCACTTTCAGTAGTTCTAAACTGTCATTAATATTACTGGAAGGGCCTTCTTCTCCAGCGTGTGCGACCGTCAGAAAGCCTGCTTGCCTCGCTTTGGCAAACACACGAGAAAATTTTTCTGGTGGATGACCCAGTTCTGACGAATCCAATCCTATTGCGATGATTTTGTCTTTGTGGGGTAACGCCTGTTCCAATGTAGCAAACGCGCTCGCTTCATCAAGATGACGCAAGAAACACATGATAATTCGGCTGCTGATACCAAATTCTTCTCGCCCATCCTGCAATGCACGATGGATACCATTGAGCACGGTTTCAAACGCCACACCACGCTCGGTATGAGTTTGCGGGTCGAAGAAAATCTCGGTATGAATGACATTATCTTGGTGACAACGTGTCACATAAGCGTAGGTTAAGTCGTAAAAATCCTGCTCCGTAATTAATACGTTGGCCCCCTGATAATAGATATCAAGAAAGGACTGCAGATTAGTAAACTCATACGCAGCCTGAACTTCTTCAGGCGTGCTATAAGGCAAGGTAATATGATTCCGCTGCGCTAACTCGAACATCATTTCTGGCTCGAGTGTCCCTTCGATATGTAAGTGCAGCTCTACTTTTGGTAGTTGTTGGATAAAATTGGATTGATGCACGCTTGTCTCCTCACTCAATTTGATTGGTATAACAAGCGCCTTTCTCTAGAAAAGTGTCAGACATACAAAGAGAAAAGCGCTATGCACTTAACTCTTCGTAATCTGGAATTTACGGCTCCAGGTAGAGACTCCCGCACCCTATCAGCGGGATTATACGAAGCACCGTGAAGACCACGGTACGACTTATCAATCTGGTAACCGATCTTCTAAGCCGCTTAAAAATATAGTTTAGCTAGTTCATTGTGATTTTCTAGGCATTTTAATTAACTCAGATAGTTTTTCTCAAACACCCCTGGTGGCATCTGCTTTATCTGAAACTCTATCATGTGGTTAAAAGCCTCAATCAGTGGCCTAAACTCGTTTTCTGGCTCAAGGAGCGACAAAATATGATAGCCAGCCTCAACAGTCGACAAACTGTTGTCACTTGGCGCTTTGCGGATACGGTAGTTGCCTTGTAGGTCATCAGGTAAACGTATCAAAGGAAGCGAGTGAAGATTGGTCGATAACTGCCAAATTTTATAGGCTTTTTTCCATGTACCATCAAGTAAGATAATGCGTATCTTGGTGCCTTCAGTCAGCTTCTCGGCGACTTCAGTATGCGCTAACGCCCCTTCTCCTGGATAGAGTACAAAGTGATGACACTGAGCTTCATTCAGCAAAGCATTGAGTTCAGCGTGCTGCGAGAAATCTTCGCCTTCAAAGCAGTAACTGTTGGCCAGCGACAATTTTAATATACGTGCAGTGCCCATAGGTCTGGTCGTCTCGCTGTGATGCTGTAGAATAACCAGCTCAACATTTGATGTTAAGCTTTGTATCCACTTACATATACAAGCTTTGAGTGACTTTCCACATTGAGAACAATATCGGGACATAGTGTGCGCTTATTTCTTCTGTTAATCGCTATCAGTTTAGTGTGCTTGGGTCTGCAATTCGATCCCTTAGCGTCGCAAGTAAATTGGCATCGCTACTGGATTAACCAAGGCCAATGGTGGCGAATCCTAACAGGAAATTTCACTCATACCAACTTTGCTCACCTCACGATGAATCTGGCGGGTCTATGGGTGATTTGTTTCGTTTTTAAGCCAACGGCCAAGAGTTTAGCTCTCATATTGATTGCGACTAGCCTTTGTATTGGTATTCTCAATTTGTTTACCACTATGAATGGCTATGTCGGACTATCAGGTACATTACATGGCATCTTCGCCTATTTCGCCACCTTAGAAGCCCTACAAGAGCGTAAAAGCAGTTGGCTATTGGTGGCTGGTGTGATGCTTAAAGTGATGTGGGAACTCACCATGGGAGCCGCCCAGTCAACCAGCGATCTTATCAACGCACCGATTGCCGTTGAAGCTCACTTATTCGGTGCGCTGTCTGGCTTGGTATTCGCTCTGATGGTCTATTTCATCAAGAGAAAATCCCAACCTCTGACCACTGCGTAATAATTTGGTTGATGTTCATCGTCAAAGGGCTCAGAATGGCGCCCTTTTTCACGCATAACCAATGTGCGTGAATATTACGCATTTATTATACAGAGTACACACTATGGGTTTTACCTCCTTAGGCCTTTCTGCCCCGATTCTCAAAGCAATTGAGGAACAGGGTTACGACAAACCATCTCCAATTCAGGAGCAAGCTATCCCTGCCGTACTTAACGGTCAGGATGTCATGGCAGCAGCGCAGACAGGTACAGGTAAAACAGCCGGTTTCACTCTTCCTATCCTTGAACGCCTAGACAATGGTACACGAGTAAGGGGCAATCATGTCCGTGCGTTAATCTTGACGCCGACTCGTGAGCTGGCTGCACAAGTTCAAGAGAATGTATTCAAGTACAGTCGTTATCAGAAACTGACTTCCACCGTTGTGTTTGGTGGTGTGAAAATTAACCCTCAAATGATGAAGCTTCGTAAAGGTAGCGACATTGTTGTGGCTACGCCAGGACGTCTACTCGACCTTTACCAGCAAAACGCGATTAAGTTTGAGCAGCTTGAAGTTTTGGTTCTTGATGAAGCCGACCGCATGCTTGACATGGGTTTTATCCGCGATATTCGTAAGATCCTAAATTTACTACCAGCAAAACGTCAGAACTTACTGTTTTCGGCCACCTTTTCACCAGAGATCCGCGAACTTGCAAAGGGATTGGTAAACAATCCAGTCGAGATTTCGGTTAACCCTGAAAACTCGACAGCAGTGACCATTGAGCAAAGCATCTACCCAGCAGACAAGCGCAAAAAAGCACCGATGCTAGTCAAACTGATTAAAGATGGCGACTGGAAACAGGTGCTGGTGTTCTGCCGTACCAAGCATGGTGCGAACCGTTTAGCGCTGTTCCTCAATAATGAGAACATTACAGCAGCCGCTATTCACGGCAACAAAAGCCAAGGCGCACGTACTCGAGCACTGGCTGACTTTAAATCCGGTGATATCCGAGTTTTAGTTGCGACAGATATCGCCGCACGTGGTATCGATATTCCACAGCTGCCACAAGTTGTTAACTTTGAGCTGCCCAATGTCTCCGAAGACTACGTTCATCGTATCGGTCGTACAGGTCGTGCAGGTGAAGTAGGCAAAGCGATCTCTTTAGTAGAAGCGGATGAGGCGGGTGATTTATTTGGTATTGAACGTTTGATTCAACAAGTACTGCCGCGTTTTGAGCTGGAAGGCTTTAAACCGGTTAACGAGTTGCCAGAATCAAAACTAGATACACGCCCTATCAAGGCGAAAAAACCCAAGAAGCCTAAGACTGGCCACCAAGATGGTCAACGCTCGGGAGATAATGCCCGTGGCAATAAGCCAGCAAGCAAAAATAAACGCCATTTCGGTCATAGTAAGCCAAGTGGAGAAAGCAAACCTACTAACGTTAAGCATGGCGAAGGAAAAGCGAAAGGTCGTTCTGGCAGCAGTAAGCCATCAAACGGTAAACCGTCTAACCGACGCCCTAACCGCGCAAAAGCACCTCGCAGTTCTGCATCAAGCCAATAGCAGGCTCATCGTTTAAGGCTAAACGACTCCGTTTAGACCACTGAAGTGAGTTAAAAAAAGCGCCATTTGAGATAGGCGCTTTGATTCTGCATGATTAGTCATTTAGATGATTGGGCGCTGGCCACGGTCAATCAACTTCATCAGAACGTTGTCAGCCGCCTCTCCGGCAAGACCTGCAAGCTTTGAGGTCAGCTTCTTCTTCTCTACATAATGAATGGCTAGTACGGTTTTATCCTTGCACGCTTCAACGACAATGTCATCTGACGTTTTAATCTCATCAACCAAACCAAGTTTATAGGCTTGGGTACCAAACCAATGCTCGCCCGTCGCGACTTTATCTAACTCTAATGCAGGACGACGTTCACGGATAAAATCTTTAAAAAGATCATGCGTCTCTTCTAGCTCTTGCTTGAATTTCTCGCGTGCTTTATCTGTGTTTTCTCCAAACATAGTCAGCGTGCGCTTGTATTCGCCGGCCGTCAGTTGCTCATATTCAATATCGTACTTTTTCAGCACTTTATTGAAGTTTGGTAACTGGGCAATCACGCCAATAGAACCGACGATGGCAAATGGTGCTGAAACAATCTTATCGGCGATGCAGGCCATCATATAGCCCCCGCTTGCCGCGACTTTATCAACAGCAATCGTCAAAGGAAGTTTTGCTGCCTTGATACGATCCAGTTGAGACGAAGCAAGGCCGTAGCCATGTACCATGCCACCACCAGACTCTAATCGTAGTAACACTTCATCACCTTCACGGGCTACAGCTAAAATCGCCGTCACTTCCTCACGCAGCGAAGCCACTTCTTTAGCATCAATACTACCTTTAAAATCAAGGACAAACAGATGAGGTTCACGTTTGCTATCCAGTTCACCCTCTTTTGATGCCTTCTTAATCTCTTTTTCGCGTGCTTTATTCTGTTCTTTCTCTTGCTTCTTCTCAGCCTTATCGCGAGCCTTGATGAAAGCGTCGTCATGTAAGTAATGTTCTAGCTGTTCAACGGTATTTTTATGCTGCTCTGTTAAGTTGGTGATTTCGAGTTCACCCTTGGCAGCACCACTTTTTCCGCTCACTGCTTTAGCAATAACCAATATCGCAATCACCGCGACTACAACAGTCACAATCTTGGCCAAAAACAGGCCATAGTCCAACAAAAATTCCAATGTGAGATCCCCAAATGTGCGAATTAGTGTATTGTAACCACCAAGTTATGGATTCATAAAGCAGAACATTACAAAAGGATACACATCGTGGAATATGCTGTTTCTTCAGATGCCCTGAAAGGTAAAGTCATTCTGGTGACTGGCGCAGGTGCCGGCATCGGTAAGCAAGCGGCGCTCTCTTATGCAGAGCACGGCGCTACCGTGATTTTACTTGGTCGTACAGTGAAAAAGCTGGAGCAGACTTACGACGAAATCGAAGCGGCTGGTTATCCTCAACCAGCGATTATCCCGCTTGATATGAAAGGCGCGACTAAACAAAACTACCTCGATATGGTTGATACCATTGAGGGTCAGTTTGGTCGTTTAGACGGTGTTTTGCACAATGCCAGCTTACTCGGTGTCATTAGCCCATTTGATCAGATCGGTGAAGACACTTACGACGATATCATGCAGGTTAACGTTAAAGCGCAATTTCTGATGACTCAAGCTGTGTTGCCTCTACTGCATAAATCGCCAGATGCTCGCATCATTTTTACCTCATCAACGGTTGGTCATAGTGGCCGTGCATTCTGGGGAACTTATGCGATGTCCAAGTTTGCGACTGAGGGGATGATGCAGATCCTTGCTGACGAATTGAGCGAAAGCAACATTCGTGTCAACGCCATCAATCCAGGTGCGACTCGAACAGGCATGCGTGCTAAAGCTTATCCTGCTGAAGATGCAGACTTGCTAAAAACACCTCTCGATATTATGCCGCTCTATCTGTACCTGATGTCAGCAGAGAGCAAGTCCGTAAACGGTGAGTGTATCGACGCACAACCAAAACGATAAACGTAAAAAACTATTTTACATTGCAATCAACGCCTTGTGGTCTGTTTCTAATCGCACAAGGCGTTTTTTTATCCATTTAAATCTCTCTCCTCTTGCCGTTCATACTCAATAAATTATACTGTACATATATACAGGTAAATTATTATGTATGAATTAATCGAGCATCTGAAGAAAAAACAGTGGCTTTGGTCAGGAATCCAAACACCTGAACACCACGATTACTACTCAACAGGCTATGAACTCTTGGATCAAAAGCTCGAAGGTGGCTTTCCAAAATATGGCGTCGTCGAGTTACAAAGTGAGACCAGCATTGGTGAATTACGCCTAGTGCTGCCACACCTGAAAAACACCAGCCAAGATCGATTATCTGTCTTCATTCAAGCACCGGGTTACTTATGTGCTGAGCAGCTTCATCATTTGGGCTTAGACACGAATAAAGTCCTGATGATCTCCCCTCGCAACCCGCACCAAGCATTATGGGCGGCTGAACAGTGCCTGCGCAGTGGCGCGTGTAGCAATGTGTTGCTTTGGCATACTGAGCTTGAAGTTCACCAAGCCAGACGACTGCAAGTCGCAAGTGAACGTGGCAACTGCCTGCACTTCGTCTTTAAAAGCGTAGCAAAAAGTCTCTTTTCTCTACCTGTCAGCTTAAGTATGACATTGCTGCCCCACCCGCTTGGTATTGAAGTGACCATCACTAAACGCAAAGGAGGCTGGCCACAGGGCAGTTTCGTCATCGATATGAGTGCAAGTTGGCCAAGTTTAACCCTGCAACCTAAAGCACCCGTCGTTATCCCATTCCCGATCCGTCAACAAGGCTAACTATGCAAAGTTGGATCTACCTTCATTTCCCAACCTTGCAGCTGGATGCATTATTTGCAGAAAACAGCGCATCACCACTGGCGATTGTTGAATCAAGCCACTTTAAAGTGGTGCAATGTAACCAAGCGGCTCTCGACGAAGGTATTCAGCTAGGTATGGGGTTGGGCAGTGCCAGTGCTTTGTGCCAGAAGCTACAAGTTCACCCTTACGATCCGAAAATCGAACAGCAATCGTTGCTCAATATTGCCCAATGGCTTTATATGGTCACATCTGATATTTGCTTATTTCCTCCGCAAGGCGTGTTATTGAAAGTTACGGATATGCTGTCACTCTACGGAGGGTTGAACGCCTATTGGCAACGGGTCTCTCACCATCTTGAAAAGTTACAGCTTAACTATCTGTACTCGATCGGATTCTCGCCATTCTCGGCCATGCTGTTAGCCAAATCAGGTGTCGCACTACTGACGCTCGATAAAGAGAAAATTATCTCGGCGATGGCCCCTTTTCCGCTCTTCGCTACTGAATTAGAGCACAAGCAAGTTGAAAAACTGCAACGAGTTGGAGTGACGACCCTTGAGCAGCTTCTCGCCTTACCGATGCAAGAGGTCGCTCGTCGTTTTGATATTGATCTCGTCAACTACGTAGGACGTCTGATGGGGCAATTCAAACATCCTGTCACGTTTTATCACCCCCCTGAACATTTTGAATGCTATCAAGAACTTCTGTTCGACATCGAAAATGTCCAATGGCTAGAAAAACCTTTAACCAAACTACTCGATAAACTCGAATGCTTCCTGACGCTACGCAATCAAGTGGGCTACGAGCTGGCACTGCGGTTACATCAACGCGATAAAGAAGAGTGCACAGTCAGCTTTTATTCCGCTAGTGGGGATTATCTCACCACACGATGGCTGACTCTTTGTCGCCTAACAATGGAGTCAATCAAACTGGAGGCTCCGGTTCAAGGATTAACCTTGCGTCTCATTCGCGCCGGAGAGCTTGAATCCACCAGCGCCGATCTCTTTAACGGCGTGCAAGGCGAACAGACCGAACTGGAACTGATTGGTCTTCTGCAAGCGAAGCTAGGTAATGAACACGTGCGTAAAGTCGCTCACAGCCATGATCCTCGTCCTGAAAAGTCGACCTTTCTCTGTGACCCAACTCTACCAATCCCTATACGTCATATCAGTTATCGCTTACGTCCGAGTTTATTGTTATATAAACCCGAGCCGTTAATGGAAAAGATTGCCATTATTCAAGGTCCTGAACGTCTCGTTACTGGCTGGTGGGATGGCGATGATATGACCCGTGATTACTTCGTTGCTCGCAGTCACGCAGGACGTTGGCTATGGGTATTTCGTAATCAGGATCACCAGTGGTTCGTCCACGGGATGTTTAGCTGACGAGTGTTGATATGGCTTACGCTGAACTGTTTTGTCAAAGTAACTTCTCTTTTCTTAGCGGCGCTTCGCATGCTGAAGAGTTGATCTTACAAGCGGACTTTCTTCGCTACCACTCGCTGGCTATCACTGACGAGTGCTCTGTTGCGGGAGTCGTCCGAGCTTATAGCGCCAGCCAACAGCATAATCTTAATATTAAGCTGATTATAGGCAGCATGTTCTGGCTCAATGACGACTGTCAGGTCGTTCTGTTATGCCCCAACAGAGAGGCCTATGCAGAGCTTTGTCGAATTATCACCAATGCTAGGAGACGTTCTGAAAAAGGCAGCTATCAGCTGTCAGAATGGGACTTGATGTCGGCTAAGCGTTGCTTGCTCATCTGGCTTCCTTGTCATAGAACCACTGACAATAAGTGGGGACATTGGCTCACTCAGCATCACCGACATCGACTTTGGGTTGGCGTACAGCGTCATCTTAAATCCGATGACAAACAATACCTAGAACACTGTCAGCAACTCGCCACTCACCATCAATTACCCATTACCGCTTGTGGTGGCGTATTAATGCATACCGCGACTCGTTTACCACTGCAACACACTCTGACTGCAATAAAGCACGGTTGTAGCGTGAGTGAATTAGGTGAACAGCGATTAACAAACACCGAACGAACGCTACGCAGTCAGGAAAAGCTCACTAAGTTGTTTAAAGCTGAATGGTTGCAAGAAAGTATAGCGGTTGCCAACCGCTGTACCTTCAGTTTAGGAGAACTTCAATACGAATATCCAAGCGAGCTGGTCCCCGATGGACACACGCCGATGAGTTACCTAACCAAGTTAGTTGAACATGGTAAAAAGCTGCGCTTTCCAGATGGCGTTCCAAGTGATATCGAAACGACGATTAATAAAGAGCTCGCACTGATCGACGAGCTTAATTATCCATTCTATTTTTTGACCATTCATGACATCGTCATGTTCGCCAAAAACAACCATATCCTCTATCAGGGTCGGGGTTCAGCCGCCAACTCAGTCGTCTGTTACTGCTTAGAGATTACCTCTGTGGATCCCAGAAAAATCTCCGTCCTGTTCGAACGGTTCATCAGCCGTGAACGCGATGAGCCGCCGGATATTGATGTCGATTTTGAGCATGAACGACGCGAAGAAGTCATCCAGTATATTTATCAAAAATATGGTCGCGAACGTGCCGCACTCGCCGCCACGGTCATTTCGTACCGTTTCAAAAGCGCCGTGCGTGATGTAGGTAAAGCGTTGGGAATCGAAGAGAGTCAGTTGGATTACTTTATCAAAAATATCAATCGCCGCGACCGAGCTCAGGGATGGCAAGCTCAGATAGTGGAGCTTGGTCTTCAACCAGACTCGCTAAAGGGGGAACAGTTCATCTCGTTGGTGAATGATATTCTTGGTTTTCCACGTCATCTCTCGCAACATGTGGGCGGTTTTATTATTGCCGCAGGGCCGCTATATGAGCTCGTCCCAGTAGAAAACGCATCGATGGTAGACAGAACCGTTATTCAATGGGATAAGGATGATCTAGAGTCACTGAAACTGTTGAAAGTAGACGTATTAGCACTGGGAATGCTGACTGCGATTCGTAAATGCTTTGACCTCATTGAACGTCTCCACCACCGTACACTCACCATCGCGGAAATCACCCGGCGTCAGGATGATAGCCAGGTCTACCGCATGATTCAGAAAGCCGATACTGTCGGTGTGTTTCAAATCGAATCTCGGGCACAAATGAGCATGCTACCACGCTTAAAACCCGCCTGCTATTACGATCTCGTCATCCAGATTGCCATTGTTCGTCCTGGCCCGATTCAAGGTGACATGGTTCATCCCTACCTAAAACGCAGAAATGGCGAAGAAAGTGTCGAGTACCCATCACAAGAGGTGCGCAGCGTACTCGAGAGGACTCTCGGTGTGCCTATTTTTCAGGAACAAGTGATTAAAATTGCCATGGTGGCTGCGGGCTTCAGTGGGGGTGAAGCGGATCAACTTCGCCGTGCTATGGCCGCGTGGAAAAAGAGTGGTGACTTAGTCAAATTCAAAACCAAGCTGATAGAAGGCATGCTCGCCAGAGGCTATAAGATTGAGTTTGCTGAACGCATCTTCGCTCAGATACTTGGATTTGGTGAATACGGCTTTCCAGAAAGTCACTCAGCCTCTTTTGCAGTACTTGCTTATTGCTCGGCATGGCTCAAGCATTACTACCCTGAGGCTTTTTATACATCGCTTCTCAATAGCCTGCCGATGGGTTTTTATAGTGCCTCACAACTCGTACAAGACGCTCGTCGCCATGGTGTTCATATTTTGCCAGTCTGTGTGAATGCCTCACAATACGATCACCACGTCGTTTGTGAACAGGGGAAGTGGGCGATTCGGCTTGGACTCAGACAAATCAAAGGCTTCAGCACTCAGAGTGCTAAACAATTGCTCCATGCCAGAGCCGAAACGAGATTTACTCATATCAATCAACTTAAACATATTGGTCTCAACCAACGTGATCTTGAGCTGCTAGCATCCGCCAACGCCATGCATAGTCTAAGTAATAATCGCTATCAGACCCGCTGGGCAATGATGGACACTCTCTCTGAGCTCCCTCTATTTCAGCATATGCAAGAAGCTGAACTCCCCACTGTGAATGTACCTTCCGAAAGTCAAACTATCCTTGAAGATTATGCCGCGACTGGGCTATCTCTTGCCAAGCATCCTATCACTCTATTGGATGAAAGTGGTGTTCTCGGTCGCTTTACTCGTATGCGTGATTTGGCACAGAAAGCACATCAGTCTTTAGTCACGGTGACAGGTGTCGTAACGGGGAAACAGTCACCTGGCACCGCCGCAGGAGTGACGTTTTTCACGCTCGAAGATGATACAGGCAACATCAATGTCGTGGTTTGGAAAGCAACCTCACGGGCCCAAAAAGCCGCCTATTTGACCGCAAAGATCTTGCAGGTGAAAGGGATTCTAGAGAAAGAAGGGGATGTTCATCATGTTATTGCCGGCCGTTTGATCGATATGACCGATAAGCTGCAAGATTTACGCAGTAAATCGCGGGACTTTCACTAAATTCAACGATGTAAGCCCATTATAAATTAAGCAAAAAGGGAGCAATGCTCCCTTTAATCAATACAGATATCGATAGTCTCTATTTATTCAATACATCGCGCAGACGATCTTGCGCCACTTGAACCAATAAGTCCGGCTGGAACTTAGAAATAAAACGGTCACAGCCTACCTTTTTCACCATGGCATCATTAAAACTGCCACTGAGAGAAGTATTGAGTGTGACAAAAAGATCTTTCATTCGGGGATCACTACGAACTTCATGAGTCAGCTTATAGCCATCCATTTCTGGCATTTCGGCATCTGTGATCATCAACAACAGGTCTTCAACGACGTTCTTACCTTCGTCGCACCACGACTTAAGTAAATTGAGCGCTTCTAAGCCATCGCGACATTCAATAATATTCAGGCCAAGCTGTGACAAAGTACCACGCACTTGAGTACGTGCTGTCGAAGAATCATCAACAATCAGAACGTTGCGACCAACCATCTCGGTCACCAAATCGTGATCAAGAACCCCTTCCGAGATAGAAATGTCATAGTCAATAATCTCAGCCAGCACCTTCTCGACATCGATGATTTCAACGATATCTAGATTGTCACCACCTTTAACATGCGTGATCGCCGTTAAGTAGTTTGCTCGTCCTGCGGTTTTTGGCGGAGGCTGAATTTCCGTCCATGCGGTATTAACGATGTTGCGCACCTGACCAACCAAAAACCCTTGTATGGTTCGGTTATATTCCGTGATGATCAGATTTTCTTCTTGATTCTCTAGACGAGATGGAGGAAAACCAATTGCGGCACGCAAATCAATAACAGGAACGGAGACACCACGAAGAGAAGCAACGCCGGTGATATGGTGATGCGAACCGGGCATTTTGGTCAACGGTGGAACCTTGATCACTTCACGTACTTTGAATACGTTGATGGCGAAAACCTGCCTGCTATTCAAGCTAAACAACAGAAGCTCTAGGCGGTTTTCACCCACTAGATTAGTTCGCTGATCAACGGTATTTAAAACTCCAGACATACTACTTCTCGACCGATGTGTATATAACAAAAGTAGTCTATAGCAAGACTAACATAAAAATAAACCCATATATCATTCAAGATTATATGGGTTTACTAGAAAGATAAAGGAACTACAGCTCAGAAACTACTATCCTTCGATAACCTTCATCAACAATAGACCATCATAAAGAGCTTGCTTGATTAATGCCGCTCCTGGCATCGTCGCCTGCTTATAGAAACGTGACTCTACGAGCTCTAAGTCTTGGTGATACACGGGTAAGCTTTGCTCTTCAATACAAGTTTGAATCGCAGGGTAAAGTACTTCTTTCGCTTGGTTAATCACCCCACCAATCAACACCTTTTCTGGGTTGAAGAGGTTAATCACAATTGCAATCGCAGAGCCAAGGTAACGGCCAAGTTTTTCAATCACATCAACAGCGAGCGGGTCGCCATTTTCAGCCGCTTCACAGATATCTTCTACGGTGATCTCTTCTATTTCCGACAGGGAAGAAGCTTCGCCCTGAGCGATACGCTGGGTCACCTCCCCCCTAATTGCCTGAGAACTGGCAACCGTTTCTAGACACCCACGGTTTCCACAATGACATAACTTGCCATTGGGATCGATTTGGATATGACCGAGTTCACCAATATTGCCATGACGCCCTTGCAGTACGCGTCCATCCAGCACAATCCCCGCACCTAAGCCGTGGTGAATAGAGATCAGAACCGAATTCTCATTATCTTGCGAATGACCGAACAGCTTCTCAGCTAAAGCCCATGCGCGCGTATCGTTGGCAATAAATACTGGCAACCCCGTCGCCTTGTATATTTCTGGCCCTAACGGCAGATTCTCAACATTGTAGTGCGGCATCTGCAACACTATCCCCTGCTCAGAGTTAACGAGACCTGGCAAAGTAATCGCGATACTGGTTACGCGATCTAACTGCTCTGAGTAGGTTTGAAAAAACTCATCAATTTCATGAAGTAAGCGAGCGAGAACATCATCTTGGTCCACTTCATGGATATCGATTTTGGTGTCGATTAGAACGTCCCCACCCAGCTCATGCAAAGCGATTGTTAAGTAGCCACGTCCAAGACGCATAGATAGGAACTGCCAACCTTCATTGTTGACTTGCAAACCAACAGCAGGACGTCCACGACTGGTCGCTTCTTGAACTGTGGTTTCATGAATAAGATGCGCTTCGATGAGCTCTCGGGTGATTTTGGTAATGCTAGCTGGCGCCAG
Source organism: Vibrio sp. TRT 2004 (assembly GCF_050113735.1). Lineage (NCBI taxonomy): Bacteria > Pseudomonadati > Pseudomonadota > Gammaproteobacteria > Vibrionales > Vibrionaceae > Vibrio > Vibrio sp. TRT 2004. The sequence continues at coordinate 131,381 of NZ_JBNJOH010000005.1, forward strand.
CTCACTCTGTTTGGAGAGGTCAATCCGCGAAATAGGTCCTTTTTGATCAATAAGTTTATATACGCGGCCAGCATTGACCTGCTTGATATGATCAATATGGCCGGGTTGAGCCATGTACATAGAGTGCTCCAAATATCAACAACTCGACAATTTTTTTACTTTGCGAAGTAATTGTGAAGAGCTTTGATAGATTGCCGTGACAAGTGTCACGTATAAACATGATTCTTTGTGTTCCTAATCAAATAGCGAAGGATTTATCACAAATCGATTCGCATTTTTTTGCGTTAATAAATATCTCTTCAATCACCTTTTCACAGACCGACATCGAATTGTAATGTGATTTATTAGCACAGATTTTACTCAGGTATATACTTATAGCTAACCTGACGTAAGTACGGAAAAAAGCACAGGTGCCGCACGTTAACGAGTACGCGGCAAAGTCAAACCAAGGAGATCCGAATGACTGCAATCCAAAGAAGAACAAAAATTGTCTCTACTCTAGGACCTTCTACCGATCAACCCGGCATGCTGGAAGCAATTATCGAAGCTGGGGTCAATGTAGTACGGATGAACTTCTCGCACGGAACCGCAGACGATCATCGTGAGCGAGCAACACGAGTTCGTAACATCGCTGCAAAACTGGGCACTCATGTCGCAATTCTGGGAGACCTTCAAGGCCCAAAAATTCGTGTATCCACATTTAAAGAAGGCAAAATCACCCTCTCTATCGGCGATATTTTCACTCTCGACAGCGCCTTACCTCCGGGTGAAGGCAATAAGGATGCAGTCGGTCTTGACTATAAAGAACTACCAAACGATGTCTCGACAGGCGACATTCTACTGCTTGACGATGGCCGTGTTCAGCTACAGGTCATTGCTGTTAACGGTACAGAAGTCCGTACCAAAGTTATTATTGGTGGCCCGCTATCAAACAACAAAGGGATAAACAAAAAAGGCGGTGGTCTCTCTGCTGAAGCGCTCACAGAGAAGGACAAGAAAGATATCAAGCTCGCAGCCGAAATTAACGTTGACTACCTTGCGGTTTCATTTCCTCGCAACGGGGAAGATATGAAGTATGCCCGCAGACTCGCGACCGATGCAGGGCTACAGACCCGTCTCGTCGCCAAAGTGGAACGTGCCGAAACAGTAGAGAGTGAAGCTAACATTGACGACATCATCATTGCTTCGGATGCGGTGATGGTTGCGCGTGGTGATTTAGGGGTCGAAATTGGTGACCCAGAGCTTGTGGGTGTTCAAAAACAACTTATCCGCAGAGCTCGAGCACTCAACCGAACCGTTATCACGGCGACGCAGATGATGGAGTCGATGATGGAAAACCCAATGCCGACTCGTGCCGAAGTAATGGACGTAGCCAATGCGGTCTTAGACGGCACCGATGCCGTTATGTTGTCAGGTGAAACCGCTGCGGGCAAATACCCACTAGAAACCGTTCGCTCGATGGCAGAAGTCTGTTTAGGGGCAGAGAAAATGTCCGCTGTAAACCGTTCTAGCTACCGAATGGAGTCCGTATTTGAGACAGGGGAAGAGACGATTGCGATGTCAACAATGTTTGCAGCAAACCACATGCGTGGAATCAAAGGCATTGTGACACTGACTGAATCCGGTCGTACCGCGCTTATGATGTCTCGCTTGAGCTCGGGGCTACCAATCTTCGCTCTCTCACGCAATGAAAGTACGCTTAATTTATCGGCGCTTTATCGCGGCGTATTCCCTGTCTTCTTTGATGATAAGTCAGCGACGGGGCTCGCCACGGCCGAAGCCGCTGTCGCCACCTTGAAGCAACGTGGATTATTAGACGATGGTGACCTAGTGATTATTACTCAGGGGGATGTGATGGACGTAGTTGGTTCAACCAACTGTATGCGTATCTTAGCTGCATAACAAGTCAGCACTCTGCAACCGTTAAGGGAGCGTATCAGCTCCCTTATTTACATACGACGGCAAGTTTGTCAGTACACTGAGAAAACGCTTCTACAAAACGAAATCCAGCGTCTAAACCCGTCTGGTAGTCATGCAGCAGATCTTCTCTCTCACTCATTAGTGAACTCGATTTCAGCGCTTGTTCGGGCCTAATTTGGATAACAAAACAGTCATCAGGTGGCGAATGCAAAAACTCTTGGGTCAACGAATAGGTTTGGTAGTGCACCATCAGCATATCCGCTAAGCCTGAATCAAACTTGTCCCCTAACAAATGGCTAAGTCGATAAACATCATCCGCCCCAAATAGCCAACGTCCACCATTTAGTGATTCAAGATGTTTATGCTCTATTTTTTCCCGCTTAGCACGCTCAACCTGCGCGGCGAAAAACAGGTGCCAATCGTGTTTCCAGCGTCCAAACCTTTCCTGAAAATGACCATGAATGAGATTAAACGAATCACGTAACCACATATTTTCCAATTGCTGAGTCTCAACAGGAGGCTTATCTAATAGATCATCACCTTCAGTCCGAATGACAACGATGCAACGCGCCTCTCTGCGCCACGCCTCCTGGACGGGTATCGAAGCAGAAACACCCCCATCGACATACTCGCCGTGAGGAAACTGTACTGGTTGATGATACAAGCGAGGAATCGCACACGTGGCTATGAGCACCTTTTTCCAATCTTCTTGCAACATTGGTAGGTAGTGGTCAAACAAACGCTCAGTATCGGTTACAGCGGCGTAGGCATGCCGATTTGCGAGTACCCTTCGGCCTAAATCTATATCTAGCCGGTACGGATAGTCGCTAATCTTATCCAAAGCCCAATCTAAACCAAGATACTGCTTACGACGAATATAACGAAACAGGTGAAAAAACTCAGAGTCAGTCGTCAGGTCGAGAATAAACGAGCGGCCAATACCTCTTTGGCGGCATAGGAAAGCGCACAAGTTCAATGCACCAGCCGATGTGCCATAAAAGGAGTGAAAGGGATCAAAATTGGAAAGGAGAAATGCATCAAGAACACCAGAGGTAAAAATCCCTCTTTGGCCGCCTCCCTGAGCAACCAAGGCATTGTTACCGCCAGTGTACTTTTTGAGCCTTTCAGTATCGAGTTGTACAGCAGCGTTGGTGATAACACCGCAGTTTTTCATCGAATGGCTACGCCGTCATAACAGCAGTAACAGCAAATCCGAGAAGAACAGCAAATACTGTCACTGTAATGATTAGGGCAAACTTCAGATCGTGTTGCATAGACACCTCCTTTATTGTGTAACAAAGTAATAACATCTATGTGAGCCATCTTCAATTAATACGTATTTTTTGTGTGGCATTATGATGTTAGCGTCACAATTAACGCATTACTGATCGGGAAAGAGGCTATAAATGAAACTCAAACATACCATGCCAATACTGTTACTTGTGACCAGTCCGGTGGCCTTTGCTGAGATACACATTTCACCTTGGATTGGCTACACCGCGGGAGGGAGTGTTGAAGACCAAGCTCAGAACAAGCTCGACTTAACCAGCTCACCAAGCTTTGCCCTGTCCATTGAAAGTGATATTGACAACGGTCGCATTGGGCTATTCTACAGCCAGCAAAATAGTGAAGTGGAAAACATCAACCTCAACTCATCCATCCACTACTTGCATCTGCAAAGCAGCATCTACTATCCGGTCGAGGACAAAATCTCAGCTTACTTGGGTATCGGGCTTGGAGCATCGTATATCAATGCAGATTGGGTTAAAGACGAAGTAGGGTTTTCAGCGAGTATCTTTACGGGAATTGAATACCGAGTGTCGGACTCACTTGCGCTTAACACTCATATTCGTTGGCTAGGAACGGTCGTGGATAACGAAACCACTGGAATATGCCAATTCAACAACAGTAGTAATGACTCCTGCGTGATTAAATTCCAAACAGATTGGATGAACCAATTCTCCGCAAATCTTGGGATTAGCTGGCGCTTTTAGTCGTACACCGATACATCTTCAGAGCATGAAAATAAGAAAGGAGGCTAATGCCTCCTTTTAATCAGTATGGGGATAGATTAACCGTGGTTACGAATCCACTCATCCATTTCTGTTTTCAGGTTGTCAGACTTAGTACCGAAGATAGCCTGAACACCACCTGCTACAACGACAACACCTGCAGCGCCTAGCTGTTTTAGTTTGTCTTGGTCAACAGCTGCTGTGTCTGCAACGGCAACACGTAGGCGAGTGATACATGCGTCAAGACCAGTGATGTTAGCTTTACCGCCGAATGCAGCAACAAGTTCACCAGCTAGGTCAGAACCAGTAGCAACTGAAGTCTCTTCTGTTTCATCTTCACGACCAGGAGTCTTAAGATCCATCGCTTTGATAACTGCGCGGAATACCACGTAGTAGATTGCAGCGTAAACTAGACCTACAGCAACCATCAGACCCATCTTCTGAGAGTTACCAGAAAGAACTAGGAAGTCGATTAGACCGTGTGAGAATGAAGTACCGTGTACAAAACCTAGAGTGTTAGCAACAACGTACGCAGAACCAGCTAGTAGAGCGTGAATTCCGTAAAGCACAGGAGCAACGAATAGGAATGAGAACTCGATTGGCTCAGTGATACCTGTTAGGAATGAAGTCAGTGCAGCAGAAGCCATGATACCCATTACTTTCGCACGGTTCTCTGGTTTAGCAGAGTGAGCGATAGCGATAGCAGCAGCTGGTAGACCGAACATCTTGAACATGTAACCACCCGCTAGCTGACCGAAGCCATTGCCCGCCGCACGAGAAGCCTCATCAGCCACTAGGTAACAAGTAAGTACGCCGTTTTGAGTTTCGCCAGCAGCGTTAACACAAGTACCTGCTTCGAAGAAGAATGGTACGTTCCATACGTGGTGAAGACCGAATGGGATTAGTGAACGCTCAACGATACCGTAGATACCGAATGCAACTTGTGGGTTTTGGTGAGCAGCCCAGTCAGAGAATGATGCGATAGCACCACCGATTGGAGGCCAAACAACTGAAAGAACGATACCAAGACCGATCGCAGTAAAACCAGTGATGATTGGCACAGCACGTTTACCAGCGAAGAAACCCAAGTATTCTGGAAGTTGGATCTTGAAGAAGCGGTTGAATGCCCATGCAGCAACACCACCTACTAGGATACCACCAAGAACACCAGTATCGATTTTCTCAACACCCATAACACCAGCCATTACGCCTAGTGTTGCAGTCATGATGCCGTAACCAACGATTGCAGCAAGACCAGCTACACCGTCGTTGTTAGTAAAGCCAAGTGCCACACCTACTGCAAACAGTAGTGCCATTTGACCAAATACTGAACCGCCCGCTTGTTCCATCAAATTCGATACGATATCTGGAATAAAGCCTAGGTCGGCAGCGCCTACACCTAATAAAATACCTGCAACTGGTAACACCGATACTGGTAGCATCAGAGCTTTACCAACTTTTTGCAGGTTAGCAAAAAGGTTCTTAAACATGTTTATGCTCCTGAAAAATTATAAGAATTATTGGGCTCTAACGGCACACCCCCGTAGCCTTAAATGTTAGCACCCAAAGAAAATGTAACCACATATGACAGTATATTTTCTGCCTCTAAATATATATTGTTGGTAATCAAACTTTCTAGCGAGTTACGAAATTTAGTTTCAAACTAATATATAGATCACAATCCAAAAGCTGATTTGAAATGGATTTAATCTTAATAACATCTTGTTTTTATTGATAAAATTAATACCACTTATTAATTTCGACGGGTAAATAAAATAGATACGGTTGTTATTTCATGTAACAAAATTACAACCCGTACATTTTTAGTTCTCATCTTCAACATATTTAGTAAACAAGGCTAAAAAAACGGTAGCACGTGATCTTGGACACAAAAAAAAGGAGCTTGCGCTCCTTTTTCGTACAAATCTCATTTTCTATCTCAAAAAAAGATTCCTGAAGTTTTCGCTGGTTTTTTGCCCAACCTCACCGAGTGAACACCCTTTAAGCTGTGCAATGTAGGAAGCCACCTCCACTACATACGCTGGTTGGTTCTGTTTACCTCGATGAGGAACGGGAGCTAAATAAGGTGAGTCGGTCTCAATAAGCAGCCTTTCAAGTGGTAAAGCTTTCACAACTTCTTTCAGCTCGGTGGCTTGGCGAAAGGTCACAATCCCAGAAATTGATATATAAAAACCCATTTCCATTGCGGCTTGAGCGAAAGGAAGATCCTCAGTGAAACAATGAATAACCCCACCACATTTTTCCGCATGGCCATTCGCCAAAATATTCAATGTATCCTGACGTGCATTGCGAGTGTGGATAATGAGCGGCTTGTTCAGCTTTACCGCCAACTCAACTTGCTGCTCAAAGCGCAGCTTTTGAAGTTCTGCGGTCTCAGGCTGGTAGTGGTAATCAAGACCCGTTTCACCAATAGCCACAACTTTGGGGTGAGAGGCATATTCATGAAGTTGATCGAGTGCGAAATCGCTTTCAACATCGAGAGGATGAACACCACAAGATGCATAGACATTATCGTATGGTTCAATCAACTCAATCATATTAGGAAAAGAGTCAAGCGTAACACCAACAGACAGTAGATCAGTCACATTGGCCGCTTTCGCCTTAGCAACCACATCCTCTATACCATTGTGTAGCTCTTGATAATCTAATTTGTCTAAGTGACAGTGAGAATCTACGAACATATGTCCCCATTAAATTTGAACAGCCAATCAAGAATAAGCAACTCAGCATTTAACCCAGAGTGTAGTCTAAGCTGCTCTATGAGTTTGATTAATTCCTCAGTCTGTGTATACAACTTCTGATAGTCCACTAGCTGTGCTACTTGAGCAGCCCCAGGTGTAAAAGACGAGGTGTGCAAACCGTAGTGAACCTTTTGTGCATCTGCAAGCAGATACCATACCCAATTCAGTGATTCGCTAGGCTCTTGAGCAAGATCTTTAGCCAATTTGACAACATCCCCTTGCTGTCGGCATAGAGCAAGAAACTGCGATTCGAGCTCAAGATAGTGACTCACTTTACCCTGTTGAACAAACGTCAATGTCGCGAGAGGCGCATTACCATTAATATGGGCAGCATAAGCAGGCACTTCACCAATCGACTGTTCGCTTAACCATTTGGCAACCGATTGAGATTCAGGAGCGGCCAAGTGCCACTGCTGACAACGGCTAGTAATTGTTGGTAATAGTGAATGTGAACGATGTGTTACCAGTAAGAACATACAGCTCGAAGAAGGCTCTTCTAACGTTTTAAGCAGGGCATTCGCCGCCGACTCATTCATCGCTTCGACAGGATAAATAACAAACAACCTTGCCCCAGATAGCTGTGACGATTCCTGCGCGAGTCGATTACATTGGCGAATCTGCTCGACAGTGATCGTCTTGCCCTCTTTTTCAGGCTGGATGATGTGATAGTCAGGGTGGCTTTTAGACTCCATCAACTGACATGAGTGGCAAAACCCACAAGCCTCAGCGGGATAGTTTTGACACATCACAGCCCGACTAAACTGCTCGATTAGTTGCTCGATACCCATCCCTTGTTGCGCGACGACAAGAGACGCGTTAGAAAAACGGTCAGTTTGCAGATTTGCCTGCCACTCCTGCCATAAGTCAGCCAGCCAAGGATAAAGTTGGTTCATAGGCTACGCGTTCACCCAATCACTTAACACGGCAGAGATATCCGCAGCAACCTTTGCAATAGCTTGCTCTGCATTGATAATCACAACAGAATCATCTTGATCAGCAATTTCCAAATAGCGTTCGCGTGTTCTGTCAAAAAAGCTCATGTCCATTTTTTCAATGCGGTCAAGCTCACCGCGCCCTCGAGCACGTTCTAAGCCGACACGAGGATCGAGGTCAAGATAAAGCGTTAAGTCGGGTTTGAAATCTCCCAAGGTAGTTTTTTTAAGGGCCTGCATGGTTTCATGAGGAATCTGACGGCCACCACCTTGATAAGCTTGAGAAGACATATCATGACGGTCACCAACCACCCAGACACCATCAGCAAGGGCTGGTTTTATCACATTCTCAACCAATTGAACTCTGGCTGCATACATCAATAGCAGTTCCGTCATGTCCTGCAACTCTTCACCTTGGTGCTCTTGTTTCACAAGGGTACGAAGTTTTTCCGCCAATGCGGTACCACCAGGCTCACGTGTCTGCTGAATACGCTCAATCCCCGCCTGTTTGAGAGTTTCTAGAACAGCTTGAATCGCCGTGCTTTTACCAGCCCCTTCTAGGCCTTCGATAACGATGAATTTTGCGTTTTTCATTTGTTACTTCTTAATTGTTTTAGATACGCTTGAACAGCGCGGTTGTGTTCAGCCAATGTTTTAGAGAAAACGTGACCACCCTTACCGCTTGCGACAAAATAAAGATAGTTGCTATCTTCAGGATTCAACGCAGCGGCGATGGAGGCCTCACCAGGCATAGCGATCGGTGTTGGCGGCAATCCAAAAATGGTATAGGTGTTATAAGGTGTCGGAGTACGCAGATCTTTTTTGCGAATATTGCCGTCGTACTTGTCTCCCATGCCATAGATAACCGTAGGATCCGTTTGTAGTCGCATACGTTTATTGAGGCGATTTATAAACACTGCGGCAACACGTTCACGCTCCGATTCAACAGCCGTCTCTTTCTCTATAATAGAGGCAAGAATTAGAGCCTCGTACGATGTTTTAAGGGGTAAATTCGCCTGACGTTTTTCCCAGTGCTCATCAAGCACTGCCTGAAGCTTAGCCGCAGCTCGCTTGATAATATCAAGATCGGACGCACCAAATGTGTAGTGGTATGTTTCTGCGAGTAGCAAACCCTCAAGCTTTTGATGTGGTAAACCCACTAACTCCGCGATTTCGGCCTCACTGAGTCCCATTAACTGGTGTTCTAAGTATGGCGATACTTCTAAAATTTCTCGCCACTCTTTGAATGTAGAACCTTCGACAAAAGTGATCGCAAACTGATGCTCTCTACCTTGTTTAAATTGCATCAAGACTTGCTTAAGATCAAGGCCAGGCTCAAGAAGGTAGGTTCCTGCCCTAAGCTGGGTGAGTTCGGGATGAAAACGGCGTACGAACTGAACCATATCGCTCGTTTCTATCAAATCAGCTTTAGTTAGATTAGCCAAAACACGATTAAAACTCGTTCCTGATTCAATCGTGAAAATTTTGGCTTGTTCGATCTTTATAGGTTGATCCACATAGTGTTGAACCTGCTTGGCAACATAGAAGTAGCCAGCCGCAGCGAGTGCGACTACCAATAGCAGAAAAAGAGTGATTTTTTTAATCACGAGTTAACCATCTCCTGAATTCGTTTAGTTATTGTTCCTATTGCAAACGTCTTTTCACCTATCTGGTTTACCGGTGCAACACCAAGAATTGAGTTGGTGATAAATACTTCGTCGGCGTCTAGCAGATCTGTCAAAGCGAAGTTGCCGACTTCGATTGCGATGCCATTCGCCTTGGCCCACTCCAAGATGACCCGTCTCATCACACCCGAAACCCCCGACTTAGAGAGATCAGGAGTACATAACTGGTTACCGCGAAGCCAAAACACGTTTGCCATGGTAGTTTCTATGACATGATCATCGATATCGAGTGCAATACCATCAGGTAAATGAGCGCCATCCATTTCGGCTTTCAGTAGCACCTGTTCAAGACGATTGTTGTGCTTATGCCCAGCCAATAGTGGGTTGTGTCCAAGCCGCGTAGTGCATATACCGAGCGACAATCCTTGCTCTAGCCATTGTTCATAATGAGGCGGATAAATAAAGTCGCTAATAGTAACATTTGGTGAGTCCACTTGAGTAGGGCTATATCCCCTGCCCCCTTCGCCACGACTAATATGGAGTTTGATACCAGCCCTATGATCTGATCTCACCACTCTGTCCAACCACTGCTCTACCTGCTGCCAATCAGGATGAGGGATTTGTAACAAGTCCAAGCAAGCGTTCATGCGATCTTTATGATATGACCAGTATTGAATGGTACCATTTCTTGTCAGCATAGTGGTAAAACAGCCATCGCCGTATTGGAATGATCGATCGGTTAAAGAGATAAAATCAGAGGGACTGCCGTTAACCAAGAACATGTCACTTCCTTATATTTGTCTGGCATCGAAGCGCGTGAAAATCTTGGCTTATTAAATAACAAAACGGCTTAATGCCAAAGCATTAAGCCGTTTTAAACCAGAAAAAGTCTAATTAGATCTTTTTGAAGACTAACGAACCGTTAGTACCGCCAAAGCCGAACGAGTTACAAATTGCATACTCCATCGATACTTCTTTAGCTGTATGAGGAACAAGATCGATATCTAGGCCTTCCTCTGGATTGTCTAGGTTGATTGTTGGTGGAACAATCTGATCAACAAGCGACATTACAGTAATGATAGCTTCAACCGAACCCGCAGCACCAAGTAGGTGACCAGTCATCGATTTCGTTGAAGACACCTTAACTTGTTTAGCACCCTCTTCACCTAGAGCGCGCTTAACGCCTTTGATTTCTGCCACATCACCTGCTGGAGTTGATGTACCGTGAGCGTTAACGTAGCCTACCTGAACACCAGTAATACCAGCATCACGCATCGCGGCTTCCATTGCTAGCGCACCACCTGAACCGTCTTCACTAGGTGAAGTCATGTGGTAAGCGTCACCAGACATACCAAAGCCAACAAGCTCAGCATAAATCTTCGCACCACGCGCTTTGGCGTGTTCGTACTCTTCAAGCACCATCATGCCTGCACCGTCACCGAGAACGAAACCATCACGGTCTTTATCCCAAGGACGAGAAGCTTTTTGTGGCTCATCGTTACGAGTTGACAGTGCTTTCGCTGCACCAAAGCCTGCCATGCCGAGTGGCGTAGACGCTTTTTCAGCACCGCCAGCAACCATTGCATCAGCATCACCGTATGCAATCATACGAGCTGCATGACCAATGTTGTGAAGGCCAGTAGTACACGCCGTCGAGATCGCGATGTTAGGACCGCGAAGACCACGCATAATAGATAAGTCACCTGCAACCATGTTAACGATGGTTGATGGAACGAAGAATGGGCTAACTTTACGTGGGCCTTTTTCAACAAGAGCAGTATGGCCTGCTTCGATGAGATCTAGACCACCGATGCCTGAACCAATCGCTACGCCTACACGAGGTGCATTTTCTTCGTTGATTTGTAAACCAGAGTCATCTAAAGCTTGGATACCAGCTGCAATGCCGTACTGGATGAATAAATCCATTTTACGCGCATCTTTCTTAGACATGTATTCAGTACAGTCAAAGTCTTTCACTAGGCCCGCAAAGCGAGTTGAGAAATTTTCGGTATCAAAGTGTTCAATATTTACAATACCACTTTGACCAGCTAGCAAGGCTTTCCAAGATGATTCTACGGTGTTGCCTACCGGTGACAACATACCCATGCCAGTGACAACAACACGACGCTTGGACACGATTTTATTCTCCGGAATTGAAATGATTCTATGGAAGGATAGAAGTGTTAAAAAGAACACAGGCGGCCAGAAGGCCGCCTGGGAGAGATATTACTGAGCGCTGTTTACGTAGTCGATTGCAGCTTGAACAGTAGTGATTTTCTCAGCTTCTTCGTCTGGAATCTCAGTGTCGAATTCTTCTTCTAGAGCCATTACTAGTTCAACAGTGTCTAGAGAATCAGCACCTAGATCGTCAACGAATGAAGCTTCGTTTTTAACTTCAGCTTCGTCTACACCTAGCTGCTCAACAATGATTTTCTTTACGCGTTCTTCGATGTTGCTCATTTTTTCTTTTCCTTTACAGATTTCGCCTAATGCGATGATTCCGTAGTTTATTCGAACTACTGAAAGTTGCAAGAGGGACCTTGCTGGTCAAACCACAATTTTAGCGATTTTAACCGAAATTCAATACATTTTTGACTTAAATCATGCACAAATCTTGCGCATGTTCTCGTCATCAACCACAAACTATAGGCTATTTTTATGACAATAAGTAGCCTAGTTGACGACAAATCGTGCAAATTCACTTAGCTGGCAGAAATTTGAGTGAAAATTAATGAAAAAGTTCATCTTTTCTGCCAGGAAAGCGTTTTACACCATGTACATGCCGCCATTTACATGCAAAGTTTCGCCAGTAATGTAAGCTGCTTCTGGAGAAGCAAGGAATACTACTGCTGAAGCAATCTCACGTGGATCACCTAGACGACCAGCTGGAACGTTCGCCAGTGTGGTTGCGCGTTGTTCATCGTTTAGCGCTTTCGTCATATCAGTTTCAATGAAACCTGGAGCAACCGTATTCACCGTTACACCGCGTGAAGCCACTTCACGAGCCATCGATTTAGTGAAACCGATAACACCCGCCTTTGCCGCTGCGTAGTTTGCTTGACCTGCATTACCCATAGTGCCAACAACAGAACCTACGTTGATAATACGACCTGAACGCTTCTTCATCATACCGCGCAGTACCGCTTTAGACATACGGAAGATTGGCGTTAGGTTAGTGTCGATGATGTCATCCCACTCAGAGTCTTTCATACGCATTAGTAGGTTATCACGAGTGATACCAGCGTTGTTCACTAGAATGTCGATTGCACCGAACTCGTCGTTAATAGTCTTAAGCGTTGCTTCAATTGACTCAACGTCAGTTACGTTTAGTGCGAGACCTTTACCATTTTCACCAAGGTACTCGCTGATCGCCGCAGCACCACTTTCAGACGTTGCTGTACCAATAACGGTTGCACCGCGCTCAACAAGCAGTTCAGCGATAGCGCGACCAATACCACGACTAGCACCAGTTACTAGAGCAATCTTGCCTTCTAGGTTCATCATGTTCGTTATTCCTTAAATTCTTTATTACTTAGCAGCTTCTAGAGATGCAACATCATTCACAGCTGCGCCGCCTAGCGTCTTAACAATGCGTTTTGTCAGGCCAGTGAGAACTTTACCAGGGCCAAGTTCCAATAGCGTCTCAACACCTTGCTCACTCATCAGTTGCACGCTTTCAGTCCAACGAACTGGGCTGTATAGCTGGCGTACCAGTGCGTCTTTGATTTTCGCTGGGTCCGTTTCTGCTGCGACATCAACGTTGTTAATCACTGGGAACTGAGGTGCGTTAAATTCGATCTCTTCAAGAGCAACCGCTAGCTTGTCAGCCGCAGGCTTCATTAATGCACAGTGTGAAGGCACTGATACAGGTAGAGGAAGTGCACGCTTAGCGCCCGCTTCTTTACAAAGTGCGCCTGCACGTTCTACCGCATCTTTACTACCAGCGATGACTACCTGACCTGGAGAGTTAAAGTTAACTGGTGATACAACGTCACCTTGTGCTGCTTCTTCACACGCTTTCGCAATTGCATCATCGTCTAAACCAATGATTGCGTACATTGCACCTGTGCCAGCTGGCACTGCTTCTTGCATTAGCTGACCACGAAGCTGAACAAGCTTAATCGCTTGTTTAAAGTCAATAACACCCGCACAAACTAGCGCAGAGTATTCACCTAGGCTGTGACCCGCTAGGTTAGCTGGTTGCTCAAGGCCAAGCTCTTGCCACACACGCCAGATAGCAACAGAAGAAGCTAGCAATGCTGGCTGAGTACGGTGCGTTTGATTGAGATCTTCAGCAGGACCATTTTGGACCAATGCCCATAGGTCGTAGCCAAGAGCGTCAGACGCTTCAGCAAATGTTTGTTTAACTACGTCATACTGTTCGCCAAGTTCAGCGAGCATACCTACAGCTTGAGAACCCTGACCTGGAAATACGATAGCAAACTTGCTCATTTTCTTTTCCTTAAAACAAAGTAAGAAAGATGCGACTAAGCACCTTAATCATAAATTTCGTCTGGCTTAGAATTTGACTAAAGCCGAGCCCCATGTGAAGCCGCCACCGAATGCTTCAAGCAACAGTGTCTGGCCACGCTTGATACGCCCATCACGTACGGCTTCATCTAGCGCAGTTGGTACCGTCGCCGCCGACGTGTTGCCGTGTCTATCTAGGGTAATGACCACTTGATCCAGTGACATTGATAACTTTTTGGCCGTAGCAGAAATAATGCGATAGTTCGCCTGATGTGGAACTAACCAGTCTAATTCAGACTTGTGCATGTCATTCGCGGCAAGCGTATCTTTAACCAGCTTAGAAAGCTGAGTCACCGCAACCTTGAACACTTCATTACCTGCCATGTGTAACCACTTGTCAGCGTCTTTACCACGTTCAGGTACTTCAAGGCTGAGTAGCTCACCAAAGCGACCATCTGAATAAATGTGAGTCGAAAGAATGCCTGGTTCTTCGCTCTGCCCTACTACGACTGCACCCGCACCGTCACCAAACAAAATAATGGTTGAACGGTCTGTCGGGTCACAAGTTTTAGAAAGTGCGTCAGAACCAATCACCAGCACATTTTTGCACATGCCCGATTTGATATGTTGATCCGCAACAGACAGAGCATATACAAAACCTGAACATGCCGCTGCTAAGTCAAATGCTGGACAACCTTTTATCTCAAGCTTGGCTTGAACCTGACATGCAGACGATGGGAAGGTATGGCTGCCACTCGTTGTCGCGACAATAATAAGGTCAATATCGTTTTTATCGATACCTGCCATTTCAATCGCATTTTTCGCAGCGATATAACCCATGTCGGCAACTGTCTCGTTCTCAGCAGCAATGCGACGTTCTTTAATACCCGTGCGAGTAACAATCCACTCATCACTAGTATCTACCATTTTCTCTAGGTCTGCGTTAGTACGCACCTGAGATGGCAGGTAGCTGCCAGTACCTAAAATTTTGCTATACATGAAGACTAATAATGCCTCTCGAGTAAAACCGCTTCCAAACGATCGCTAATACGGCTGGGTACTTGTCGTTTGACCTCATGCAGTGCTTCACCAATCGCGTTGATGACTGCGTCTACGTCAGCACTTCCGTGGCTTTTTATGACAATGCCGCGCAATCCTAGCAAACTTGCGCCGTTATACTGGTCGGGGTTCAATGTTTTTAGCTCATTAAATAAGCCAGAAAATAATTTTCTTGCAATCCAACCCTTTAGAGATGAGGTCATCATGCTCGATTTTAACTTATCAATAAATAGCTGAGCTGTGCCTTCACAGGCTTTAAGACAAACATTGCCCACGAAACCATCACAAACAACAACATCTGCGGCATCGTGTAATAGCTGGTTACCTTCAATGTAACCAACAAAATTAACCGAATGAGTCTGAGCGAGCATCTCCGCGCAACGCTTTACAAGGTCATTACCTTTAATTTCCTCGGCGCCGATATTGAGAATCGCGACACGAGGCGCTCGCTGCAAATATTGCTCGGCCAGAGCGCTACCCATGACAGCGAATTGAAACAGTGAATCGGCATCACTTGATACATTCGCCCCTAAATCGAGCATCCAGGTTCGTCCCCCGGAGGCGGTAGGTAACGCAGAGATAAGAGCAGGCCTTTCGATTCCAGGTAACAATTTCAACTTGAAACGAGACAGTGCCATCAAAGCGCCCGTGTTACCACAACTTACGCAAGCGTCTGCTTGATTTTCAGCGACCAATTCAATTGCAGTGGCCATCGACGTGCCGTGGCTATTTCTAAGTGCAAGAGAAGGTTTTTCTGAGTTGGAGATCACTCGGTCAGTATGCTGGATACTCAAACGCGTATCCTGTTTATAACCAAGAGAAGATAATTGAGACGTGATCGCGGTTTGATCACCAATAAGGATCACTTTTAGCTCTGGGAAATGCGACAGTGCCTGCACGGCGGCAGGCACTGTGACGCGAGGACCGAAATCCCCGCCCATTGCATCAAGTGCAACGGTTATATTTTGCAAAGGTCAACCTTACTTGTTGATAACCTTTTTGCCACGGTAGTAACCTTCAGCAGTTACGTTGTGGCGTAGGTGAGTTTCACCTGAAGTTGCGTCTACAGAAAGTGCTGCTGTAGTTAGTGCATCGTGTGAACGACGCATGCCACGCATTGAACGTGATTTCTTGCTCTTTTGTACGGCCATTGACCCTACTCCTATGTAAGTTCTTAAAGAATTACTTCTTTAAGCTTTTTAAAACGTCAAATGGATTCGGTTTCTTTTCTTCCACAATTTCTTCTGGAAGTTTACCAAACACCATATTATCTGAATCAACGCTACAGTCCGCTTCATCGTGCATTGCTATTTGAGGCAAGTTTAGAATGAACTCGTCTTCAACTAACTGTATTAGGTCTATTTCACCGTACTCGTTCAGATCTACCAAATCGTACTCTTCCGGTGCTTCCTCTTCAGTCTTTTCACCGTAATACGGTGTATAAGTGAATTGGACGTCGCACTCATGTGCGAAAACCTCATTACAGCGTTGACACTCTAAGTCGACCACGATGTTAGCTTTACCAGAGATAACAACGAGTCGCTGCTCATCTAAGTCAAATGACATTGACACTTGGGCGTCGCGTTTAACGCCTTCAACTGATTCCTCTAAGCGCTTAAAGAGACTAACTTGAATAATACCTTCAACATCTAGTCGCTTTTGAGCAGCGCGTGACGGATCAATCGTACGCGGTATTTTTACCTTTTGCATAGGGCGCGAATTTTATCTTCCAAATCGTTTAGAGTCAAAGAAAAAGGGCAAAAAGTTGTACTTTTTTTCCTTCTCCTCAAGAGAGCTAGTATCACAACCATAATATAGATTAAGCTCACACTAACCCGCTGTTAGATTGTAAATTAAAATGCAGAATTACCAACTAGTTTTAGCCTCAACATCACCATACCGCCAACAACTGCTCAATAAATTGGCAGTTTCATTTATTACTGCCTCTCCACAATTTGATGAAACACCCTTAGAGCACGAAACACCTATTGAGCTAGTTTCACGCTTAGCCAAAGGAAAAGCAGAGTCATGTCAGGTTGAAGAAACGGCTTTGATCATTGGTAGCGACCAAGTGTGTGTGATTGACGGTCGAATCATTGGTAAACCACTTACCGAGCAAAAAGCGATTGAGCAATTGACACAACAAAGTGGTCAATCGATTCAGTTTTTCACTGGTTTGGCTGTGCACAACAACCTCACCAAGCAGACAGAGGTTAAGGTCGACACCTTTACGGTCCATTTTCGCTCACTAAGCCAACAGCAAATAGAAAGTTACGTGGCTAAAGAGCAACCACTATACTGTGCTGGCAGCTTCAAGAGTGAAGGTTTGGGTATCGCGCTATTCGAGCGACTCGAAGGTAAAGATCCAAACACCTTGGTCGGATTACCATTGATCGACTTGGTCGATATGCTACGCAACCAAGGGTTTGAGGTGCTCTAACGAGCAGTACTTGCTCTTAGACCTGCCAGTGTCTTTTCTAACTTCGGTTCCATCGGCGCATTAATTTCCATCCATTCATCATTAGAAGGGTGCTGAAACTTAATATTCGCCGCATGAAGGAAAAGACGATCTAGCCCTACTTTCGCCGTGTATGCATCAAAACGTCGGTCACCGTATCTGTCGTCCCACGCTATCGGATGACCCGTGTACTGAGTATGCACGCGAATTTGATGGGTACGACCCGTAATAGGGCTTGCTTGTATCAGTGTTGCATCGGCAAACTTCTCGATAATCTTAAATCGAGTTTCTGATGGTTTACCGTTAGGGTTCACTCGCACAATGCTGTTAACTTCATTTTTAAGCAAAGGGGCGTTGACAACCTTACAACTGCTTTTCCACTCACCCATGACTAAAGCGAAGTAATACTTCTGAACGGTCTTTTCACGAAATTGCGCTTGTAAGTGACGTAGCGCTGAACGTTTTTTCGCCACCAACAAGATTCCCGACGTATCTCGGTCAATGCGATGCACCAGTTCAAGAAAACGTGCTTCTGGACGTAACGCCCTTAACGCTTCAATGGCTCCAAACTTTAGACCACTTCCGCCATGCACTGCTGTACCTGAAGGTTTATTTAAAACCAACATATGATCATCTTCATAGATAATCATGTGCTCAAGCTCAGCCACCTTATTTAACTTTGTACTAGGGGCGACTTCATCGGCTTTTTCTTCAACGGTGACTGGTGGAATTCGGATCAGATCCCCAGCTTTCAGCTTATATTCCGCTTTGACACGTTTTTTGTTTACTCGTACCTCTCCCTTACGCAAGATTCGATAAACCATGCTTTTAGGGATACTTTTCAACTGGTTGCGTAAGAAGTTATCAATACGCTGACCCGCCATATCTTCGTCTATGTCGACAAACTGGACTTTTGTTCTTATTTCACTCATCTGATTATTCTATCATTCAAAGTTGCGCAAAATCACATTTTCTTCGCAACATATTGGAAAATGGCTCAACTAATAATGGATGCAAGATCCGCTACGAATAAAAATTCATCGACTTTATTACAATTTCATAAATTAGGCTCAATAAAACCTATAAAACAGATACTTACGGAAAATAAAATCGGCTTTTTTAGCGAATTATTATAAAGCAGATTGCTGACTTTAATGGGTACTGCTATAGTTCACCCCTGCAATAAGTGATTTGGTTGCCTTTTAAACAAACCAACTCATTTTTGAGCAATAATTTGAGTAGCCCGTTAATTTACCAAAATGCAGCACACGGCGTAAGACATTTTTGAAATTAACAATCTTGTCACCCTACTCGTCGCCGATCATGTTGAGTGTTTACCGCCAATAATGCGGCTCACAAGCTAAACGAGAAAGCTTGTGAGACTGAAGTGCCCGAGCGCATCCCTCCAGCCGGGAGGCTGCAAAGATTAAGCCATGGGATCTGGCACCATGAAAGCGATAGCAATGACAAGTAATAAAACAAAGAATGACAACGAGATTTATCAATGAAAAGAATGTTAATTAACGCAACTCAAAAAGAAGAGTTGCGTGTTGCTTTGGTTGATGGTCAGCGCCTTTACGATTTGGATATCGAAAGCCCTGGACATGAATCAAAAAAAGCAAATATCTACAAAGGACGTATCACTCGCATCGAACCTAGCCTTGAAGCGGCTTTCGTTGACTATGGTGCAGAAAGACACGGCTTCCTCCCTCTTAAAGAAATTGCCCGCGAATATTTCCCTGAAGGTTACACCTACCAAGGTCGTCCAAGCATTAAAGAAGTGCTTACTGAAGGCCAAGAAGTAATCGTACAAGTTGAAAAAGAAGAACGCGGTAGCAAGGGCGCAGCTCTTACTACGTTCATCTCGCTTGCGGGTAGCTACCTAGTTCTTATGCCAAATAACCCTCGTGCCGGTGGTATTTCTCGCCGTATCGAAGGTGATGAGCGTACTCAGCTCAAATCAGCACTTAGCACATTAGAACTACCGCAAGGTATGGGCCTAATTGTTCGTACTGCGGGTGTTGGTAAGAGTGCAGAAGAACTTGAGTGGGATTTAAACGTGCTTTTGAACCACTGGGGCGCAATTAAGCAGGCTTCAGATGCAAACGCGGCACCTTTCCTAATCCACCAGGAAAGCAACGTTATTGTTCGAGCGATTCGTGATTACCTACGTCGTGACATTGGCGAAATTCTTATCGATAGCAACACCATTTACGAACGTGCTCTTGAGCACATCCGTTTGGTTCGTCCAGACTTCGTAAATCGTGTTAAGAAATACGATGGTGAAGTTCCGCTGTTTAGTCACTACCAAATTGAGAGCCAAATTGAGTCGGCCTTCCAACGTGAAGTTCGTCTTCCATCGGGTGGTTCAATCGTTATTGACCCAACAGAAGCTCTTACATCTATCGACATTAACTCTGCTCGCGCAACTAAGGGCGGTGATATCGAAGAGACAGCGTTAAACACTAACTTAGAGGCAGCGGAAGAAATTGCACGTCAACTTCGTCTACGCGATCTCGGTGGTCTAGTGGTTATCGACTTTATCGATATGACTCCAGTTCGACACCAGCGTGAAGTAGAGAACCGACTACGCGACTCTGTTCGCATGGATCGTGCACGTGTACAAATAGGCCGAATTTCTCGCTTCGGTTTGTTAGAAATGTCTCGTCAACGTCTTAGCCCTTCGCTAGCAGAAGCAAGTCACCATATTTGCCCTCGCTGTACAGGTACTGGCGTAGTTCGTGACAACGAATCTCTTGCATTGTCTGTTCTTCGTCTGATTGAAGAAGAGGCATTGAAAGACAATACAGCTCAGGTTCTTGCAGTTGTACCTGTGCCTATCGCTTCTTACCTATTAAATGAGAAGCGCCGCTCAGTGAACCACATTGAGCGCATTCAAGACGTTAAAATTACTGTTGTACCAAATTCTGATATGGAAACGCCGCACTTTGACGTGATCCGTATCCGCGAAGGCGAAGAGTTTGATCTTCTCTCTTACCTATTGCCTCAGAAAATCGAAGCAATGAAAGAGGCTGAAGGTAAAGAACCTGCAGAAGTTGATATTAAGCCTAAGAAAATTGAAGAGCCTGCTCTGAAAGGTTTCGCGGCACCAACACAGTCAGCACCTGCTCCTAGCCCAGTAAAAGCGCCTGAGAAGAAAGCAGACAGCGCGGAACAACAAGAGTCACAACCTGGTCTTGTAAGCCGCTTCTTTAAAGCTTTAGGCAGCTTCCTTTTCGGCTCTTCACAAAAAGAGCAGGATCAAGAGAAGCAACAGCAGAACGAGCGTAAAGACGGTAACCGTAACAACCGTAACCGCCGTAATCGCAACGATAACCGTCGTCGCAGCAACCGCGATAACCGCAACGAAAGTCGTAACGAAAACCGTGAAGACAAGCGCGATAATAAGCGTAAGAACACACGTGACGAAGCGAAGAGCGAAGTAAAAGCGAACGAACGTAGTAAGCCGCAACAAAACCGTAAGCCTAAACAGGAACCACGTCGTAACAAGCGTGACGATGTTAAGGCAAGCAAAGTTGCCGAAGAAGGCCTGAAACTGGCGGCTGATGCACAACTTAATGAGAAGCCAGAAGCAGCTAAAGAACGTTCTGAAGAGAAAGCGGCAAAAGTGAAAGAGCGCCGCCAGCGTCGCAAACTTTCTAAGCAAGTTCGTGTTAAAGATCAAGAGGCACAAGCTAAAGCTGACGAAGAAGCAAAACTGATTGCTAGCGATGCTAAAGCAGAGATGTTCGAAGAGGCTGTTGTGGAAGCTGAAGCAGAAGAGTCTGCTGAGCAACCAAAACAACGTCGTAACCGTCGTTCACCTCGTCACTTACGTGCTAGTGGACAACGTCGCCGTCGCGGTCGTGACCGTCGTCCTAACCCATTCCGTTTACGTAAGGGTGGCGTAGCCTCTCCTGAGATGGCGATGGGTAAAGTGATGCCAAGCTACGGTATTATTAAGCCAGCACCTAAACAGGCGAAGGCTGATAAAGTTGAGGCTCCTGTGGTTGAAGCGGTTGTCGTTGAAACAGCAACGAGCACTTTAGGTGGTTTCGCTTGCCCAGAAATGGCAATGGGCAAAGTGATCATTCGCCGTGAAGAACCAGTGATTGTTGAAGCGCAACAAGCTGTGGTTACTGAAGTGGCTGATGAAGCTCCAGCGGTTGAAAACGAAATCGTTGAAGTTGCAGTGGTTGAAGTTGAAACAGTTGAGGTTGAGGCGGTTGAGGCGGTTGAAACGGCTCCAGTAGCTGAGGTTGTAGAGCAATCTGAACCTACTGTTATTCAAGCTGAGCCAGTTATCGAAGTCACAACTTCTGAAATCTTGGTACCTCAAGGCTTTAAAGGTCACGCAAGTGCTCCTATGGCAAAAGCCCCAGGCAACAAAGAGATGAAAGAGATCACTGTAGTCTCAGCTCCGCTTAAAGAAGACCGTTACCAGTCTCGTGGCGCAGGCAGCCAAGTTGCTACAAACCAAGCTGGCGCAGTAATGACCAAACCTCAGTTTTAGTCATCACTGATCTGTTGATAAACAGCCTCTAGTTAGAGGCTGTTTTTTTTATCTCTTGCAAACTTCAATGTAAGCAAACACCTACAATGAAACTGATTAAGCGATTTGCATCTATTGATCACAAATATGGTTCAATACTGGCTCCAATCTTGAACTTAATCACACTTTTCGGTAGCATTCGCCGACTCGACCTGAATCTATACTCTACGTAATTAACCACCGAGAGTATTTCATTTAGTCACTCTGCTCTTTTACATTGCATTTTGCCCAGTGACGACTAAATACAATTCAGACTACTTATAACCACTTAGCCAAACTGAGCAAACATGTTTGAATTCCCACAATTTTCAAAACACTCTGTAAAAAATGATGTTTTATCAGGTTTAACCGTTGCACTTGCCTTGGTTCCTGAAGCCGTCGCATTCGCTTTTGTCGCGGGTGTTGACCCAATGGTCGGATTATACGCCGCTTTCATCGTTGGCCTAATCACCTCAATTTTTGGCGGTCGTCCAGGAATGATCTCTGGTGCAACAGGCGCGATGGCCGTTGTTATGGTCTCTCTGGTTGCGTCACACGGCGTACAATACCTCTTCGCCGCTATCTTGCTCGCAGGTATCCTACAGATTGCTGCTGGTCTATTTAAACTCGGCAAATTCATTCGTATCGTGCCACATCCTGTTATGATCGGTTTCGTTAATGGTTTGGCGATTGTGATCTTCTTAGCTCAGCTTGGTCAATTTAAAGCACCGGACATCAATGGTATGCTGACTTGGTTACCACAAGACCAGATGATGTTGATGCTTGGTCTCGTTGCGCTTACGATGGCTATCATTCATTTCTTACCTAAGTTCACAACTGCCGTCCCTTCATCACTGGTGGCTATCGTGACGGTAAGTGCTCTAGTTATTGGCTTAGATCTGGAAACACGTACCGTTGTTGACTTCTTACGCACTATGTCAGGGGACGAAGCCGCAACGCTAGCAGGTTCATTACCGACTTTCTCGATCCCTGCAGTACCGTTGACATTTGAGACGCTGCAAATCATCTTGCCATACGCCATCATTCTTGCGGCTATCGGCCTGATTGAATCTCTGCTTACACTAACAGTACTTGATGAGATGACGAACAGTCGTGGCCAGTCTAACCGCGAATGTATCGGTCAAGGTATGGCAAACATGACCTGTTCCGTATTTGGGGCAATGGGTGGTTGTGCGATGATTGGTCAATCAATGATCAACGTAAACTCAGGTGGCCGTGGTCGCCTGTCGGGTATCGTCGCGGCAGTTGCACTGCTGATGTTCATCCTATTTGCTTCCGCGCTGATCGAAATGATTCCACTCGCGGCACTTGTTGGTGTGATGTTCATGGTGGTTATCGGCACATTTGAATGGGCAACCTTTAAACTCGCTCGTCGTGTACCTAAGCAAGATTTCTTTGTTATTGTATTGGTAACCGTCGTTACTGTACTCACTGACCTTGCTATCGCTGTCTTTGTCGGTGTGATTGCGTCCGCTCTGATGTTTGCTTGGCAGCACGCTAAACACATTTACGCCGATACCTGCATTAACGAGGAAGGCTCAAAAGAGTACAAGATCCACGGTCCAGTATTCTTTGGCTCAGTGGCTAATTTCCTAGAAATTTTCGATGCAATCAAAGACCCTAGCGATGTTATTGTCGATTTCGCCGATTCACGCGTCACTGACCATTCTGCTATCGAAGCGATTGAAACCCTTGCAGAGCGCTATTCTGCTCAAGGTAAGACATTACATCTGCGCCATTTAAGCCCTGACTGCCGTAAACTGCTCCACAAGGCGGGTAGTCTGGTCGAAATTAACGTCAAAGAAGACCCAAGCTACAAGGTCGCCACTGACGTGCTTGCGGGCTAATCCGCTCACATATGCAAAGGGCTTCCAAATGGAAGCCCTTTTCTTTGTTATATCGTTAGACTTATACAGGGGTCTACACCGAAACCGCCAAAATTTCCGAACTGACAGTCCTTTGATCTGCCCCTTTGAGCGACATCGCTATATGAGTAGATTGGCTATCGGTGAGTTTAGCCAACTGACTGACGAGTTTACAGTTGCTGCTTACTTTAAGTGTAGCAATAATTAGGGGGAACATAGCGAACCCAATTTGGCTGACACCAGATTTTAAGCACCCTTCAATTTAAGCCCCACTTGGGGCTTAAATGTTAGTTGTATCATTTAGAATTAATTGCCGTCCCAAGCAGATTTTGTAGCGGCGTTAATGAGGACTTCTCGGTTTTCTTTACTCTGAGGTGGCTCTGAATCACCAAAAATAGCTGCGATCCAATGACCATCGGTTGGATTAGGAAAAAGAATGTACTTGCTACCGTATAGCTCTTTATCTTGTTCCATTTTAGCTATACGACCATCTACATCACCTTTGATGTAGTATTTACGCTTAAAGTCATTCAAGTTATCGCCAAGAAAGACAATGACGTTATAGTCTTTTAAAATTTCTTTCTGACGCGTTTCTTTGTTGGATGTGTCCATGAGTACAGTCAGATGAGAGTCGTCTTTCAAAGGGAATCCCATTGCCAGAATATTTTGTTTGGCTAGCTCCCATGTCGGAGCTCCTTGATTGCGTGAAGTGACATAGAATATATCGACATTTTTGCTATTCACATATTCAAGAAAATCACTTGCTCCAAACGATGGGATCATACCATTAGTTGGAACCCATTCATCCCAAATTGGATCTTCGAAGAAATCCTTGTTGTGTTTTATTAAGTGTCCCCAATATTCAAGAGGAAGTACCAGAGTATCATCAAGATCTGTCACAATAGCTAAAGGTTTGTCTCCTTTTTTGTGTTCCGAAAGTGCTTTGTCAATGTGCATTTTCGCCACGTTGAACCCTTGATAATAGAGTGCTCGATATTCTGCGGCTGTTTGTTTCCAAGCAACAGCATAGCCTAGTAAGTTATTTTCATTAGTCGTTTCGGCAGCGGAAGATAGATTTGAAAGTAAAGCCGCTAAGGTAGCTATACTAACGGTAGTAATGTTTTTCATTAGTTTTTTCATTGTCAAGTTCAATCCTTTTGTGTAAACAACGGCATTATTAAACATGATGCTTACTAATTTGAAGTAACGTTCGACATGCTCGCAAGCATAAGCAATTGATCTGTTATCAACAAACTCAACGGACAACCCCTAGGCAAAAGGTCACATAATCGACAATTGAGGAAAATTCGCCTATTTGCCCATTTGTTTTTTTGACGGGATCAATAAATGGGCAAAAAAGCCAGCTACGGACAAAGTTAGCAATGAACACACTGGCACGACCTTGGGCAAGGGTCCAAAGACTCGACGCCTTTAAAGCTAATTGACGATTAAACCAACTCAATGCGTTGCTTTAATGTACATTAAATGTATTCCCGTTGGAGTTATTCTTGTCAAATCTCGGCTGTACACATAGCCATATTTCTCTAACAAGTCGATAGAGTGATATGTCCATCCCGCAGCAAAAGCCACGCCAGCTAATGCAAAATAAAGACTAATTTTGTTGGCTAATTGCATCGCTCTTTGAGAGTAAAGCTCATTAATCTTCTTTCCATATAAAAGTGCTTTAGGGGTCATAACTAAAAAACAACCTAATGCCCCTAAAAAACCAATCGGAACCCATAGAGTAATAACCGAGACTTGTACTGTCTCGGTTCGATTCAGTAGATCAAGATAATCTCTATAAACTCCATAAGACGGATACCCCCAACAAAGCAAACCAAAACAAATAACAAAGACACCAGCCAAACGTAATTTAATCTTGTGTGACATCCTCAAGCATCCTTATTATCTCATTCGAAATTGTGTATTCACCCCACGCCCATTCAATGAATACATATGTAACTGTAACAAAAAACGCACCTGCTAGGACAGGTGAACCTATAGCTGCGGTAGCAAACAAAACAACTTCACCAATAGCGGTCTGGAGCATAAATTTGAACATATCAGCTCCAACATTCCCAAACCAGTTCACAAGGTGATAATCATCCTTGAACACTAAATCACTAGTTGCAATACTCGCCGACACGGCAAACGTTAAGACTCCTGCCCCTTTAAAATTCGCGGCTCTTGATTTTGGGCTAAAGCCAGCTTGCATTGCTTTAAAT